>NZ_KQ959729.1:0-697 GCF_001552965.1 Corynebacterium sp. DNF00584
TGGGGTTGCCCGCAAATCGTGGACACGTAGTGGAGCTACCTAGTGGTTAGGCAGCTATTTCTTTTCTGCTGTTGATTGAGCCGGTGTGGTTCTCGAAGTCGACGGGGCTGACCATTCCGAGTGCAGAGTGCCGGCGCCGGCGGTTGTAGACGACTTCCATCCAGTAGGCAACGGCCTTGCGTGCAGCATCACGGGTAGGCCATCGCTTACGGTCGTAGAATTCAGTCTTTAGCGTCGACCAGAACGACTCGGCCATCGCGTTATCGAAGCACACGCCAGTGCGCCCCACAGACTGAGCGATGCCCAGGTTGCGGCACACTTCCCAGAGCTTCTCACTGGTAAATTGCGTTCCACGGTCAGCGTGAAACACCAGCCCATCAGGAACGTCACCGCGTAGCGTATGCGCCATCCGCAGGGCCCGTTCAACCAGGTGTGTGTCTTGAACGCTATCCATTGCCCAGCCCAGTACCCTGCGGGAATGACCATCGCGGACCGCGCACAAATACAGCCAGCCCTCACCGGTGCGAAGGTAGGTAATATCCGACATCCACACCCGGTTGAGCTGACCAGTATCAAACATGCGCTTGACCAGGTCAGGAAGAGTTGACTTACGCTTGGATTGAATGGTTGTCACCGGGACAAAGGCACGCGGTGAAATCCCTTCAATGCCCATCATGCGCATCCGCTTCGCCACAGT
>NZ_KQ959730.1:0-97645 GCF_001552965.1 Corynebacterium sp. DNF00584
TCTACTCAAACGGAACAAAACCTGGGGCACTTCAAACGAGTGTTTAATCGAAAGCGTATACGCAACCCCAACACCCGCCAGGGGTAGTTGGGAGGGTTGAGTGAAAAGGGTGCAAGAACGCGTATTGGTCGGATAAAACGCGTGAGATTTCCCAGTACATCATCTAAATTGAGCGCATGATTACTGTGATTCAACCGGACCCTAAGGTGACCGTCGACCGCTTTGGTCAGTGGCTTAAAGCGGGCTTTCGGATTGTTGAACTCTTCCGGAATCCGGTCCCGAGGATGGAGGAGTGTGCAGGGGGCATCGTAGTGCTGGGCGGCACAATGAACGCCGTCGAAGGGCCGGAGTGGCTGCCGGCTTTGCGGCAGTTGCTCGTGGATGCGGTGGATAAAGAGATTCCAGTTCTCGGGATCTGTCTCGGACACCAGGTTCTCGCCACAGCCTTCGGCGGCGAGGTCGCGGTGGGGACGGCGGACGCCAAGGAGGACGGGCCGTACGAGATCCGTGTGAACGACGCGGGTCAGGCGGATCCGGTCCTGCGCGTGCTCGGAGAGAGCGCCATCATGCCGGAGTCACACAATGATGCAGTGACGGTACTTCCGCCGAATGCGCAGCTCCTTGCATCGTCATCCCGGTGCGAGGTTCAGGCCATGCGGATCGGCTCGGCGGTATCTGTGCAGTTTCACCCGGAGGCCTCGCCTGCGACGATGGCGCGGTGGGCGGAGATGTCCGGCTTGGATGGAGCAGAGATGCAGCGTCGCATGGAGCTTGCCGATGCCCCCATCCGAGCCGCTGGCCAGGCTATCGCCGCCGCATTCTCAGCGGAATGCGGCGCTTAGAGGGGCGAGCGGCACGTGCGGGTTGGCGTGATCGACCCAGGCGAGCTCAACGATTTCGGCGGCCGGCTGGGCAATGATCGGCCGCGGGTACTCAAAGAGGTGCGCGAGGACGGTGTAGCCCGGCTCATTGGAGGCGGGCGCGGTGCGGGCGCCGAGGGGGACCAGGTCGCGCCTGTCGAGGTAGACGGTGAGTTTTTCGGCGACTTCGCGCACGGCGGCATCGGCAGGCTTTTCGTGGGCTTCGGGCTTGCCGCCGGGGAACTGGAAGGCGGTGGTGCCGCGCTTGCGGACCTGAAGGATGCGGCCGCGGGAGTCGCGGAAGATAACGGCGCTGACCTCGATGATGGGCATGGAGGCTAGTCTAGATCTCATGGAAATTGTGGAAGCTATCGACGCCGAAGGGCGCTGTGCTCATTGGCACAGCGCCCTTGATGTGGTGGCGAATAAGTGCGCCACCTGCGACACGTGGTTTGCCTGCGCGTGGTGTCACCCGGCGGACCATGCGTTTGGGCAGATGCCCTTAGACGAACCCGCCGTCATGTGTGGAGTCTGCGGGCATCAGATGACGTTCCACGAGTACGGGACGGAATGTCCCTCCTGTGGTGCCCCGTTTAATCCCGGGTGCACAACCCATGCGGAGATGTACTTCCAGGTTTAGAAGGAGGACAGGTTGGCGAAGTCGCCGGCCTGGACCTTGGCGATGGCCGCCTGGATGAGCTGCGGGACGTTGGGAACGCGGACGGTGACGTTCGCGGCCGGGACCGGCACGTCGATGGTCGGCTGGCCGGCCTGGACGAACAGCGGGATGATGCGGGTGTTGTTCTGCGCCGGAGCCTGGTTGTTGTTTGCCGGGGCCGGGGTGTTCGACTGGTTGTTCGCCGGGGCCGGGGTAGTGGTGTTGTTCGTGGTGGTGTTGTTGGACTGCGTTCCGCCATTCGCCAGGTTGCAGCGGGCGATGGCCTCGTCGGCGCGGGAGATGGCGTTGCGGATCTGCGGGCCGCGGGAGTCGAAGGTGGCGACGGCGAGCGCCTGGCGCTTCTTGTTGTTGTAGTCCGTCGGGTTTGTGTAGTACTTCGCCGCCTGCTCACAGGAAATCTGGCCGGAAGGAACCTTGGCCAAGTAGTTATCGATGGCGTCAGCAGATGCTGCCGGAGCAGCGAGAGTGGCGGTCAGGCCGGCGGTGGCGGCGAACAGGGCAGCTTTACGTGCGATAGTCATGCGGGCCATTGTGTCACGAATGTGACGCATGTGAAAGACCTGTGTGAGCCCGTACGCTGGCCCTATTCGGCTTCACCTGGGGTTTGTGCGAACTTAGGAATTTACTGCCAGTTCCATTCGAGGAACTTTTCGGTGACGCGGGCGTATGCCTGGACGGTGAGCTCGAGGTCTTCCAAGTGCAGGCACTCGTCGTGGCTATGGAGCTCCGCGTTGGCGGTCGCAAGGTCGCGTTCTGGCGCGTGGAGGGCAAAACCGTAGCCCACGCCGCCCAGGCGGCGTGCGACGCGGAGATCGGAACCGCCGGTCGCGAGCGTGGGGACGACGTCCTTGCCGGGGAAGAACTCACCGACGGTCTCGACGAGGGTGTCCCACAGCGGGCCCGTGGTCGGGGAGACCGTGGCGTCCTCGTTGATGAGGTGCTCGATCTCTACGTCGATATCGCCGATGGCGTCGCGGAGCATCTCGTCGACCTCGTTCTGAGTTTGTCCCGGTAGCGGACGGATATCCATTTCCAGGTACGCATGCGAGGGCAGCACATTGATGGCGCCACCAGCGCGCAGCACCGTCTGGGAGATGGTCGTGTGCGAAAACGCATGCGCGAACGCGGAGAGGTTGCCGAACGGGGAGAAGTCGCCTGAGTCGATGAGCTTCTCGGACTCGGGGTCGAACTTAAACGACTCGCGGAAGCCCTGCCAGATGGGATCGTTGGCGATGGGCAGATTCGCTTCCGCGATGCGACGGGCGACCTCGCCAATCTTTACGATTGCGAAGTCCTTGTTGTACGGGGTTGAGCCGTGTCCCGCATCGCCGTGGACGTGGATGCGGCGCTGTGCCGCGCCCTTCTCGCCGACAATGACGGCGACGCCGCCCGGCAGGTGGCTGCCACCGGTCTCGGACAGGCAGTTCTTCCAGTTGATGGCGCCGGGGTTCTCGCGCTCGAACCAGCGCGCGCCCAGGCCGCCACGAGCCTCTTCGTCAGCGAGGGCGGCAAAGGTGAGGGTGCCGCCCGGGTTGCCGCGGCGGGCGACCTCACGGGTGACAGCGGCCATCGTTGCCGTGATGAAGAGCATGTCCACGGCGCCGCGGCCGTAGAGCTTGCCGTCTTCGATAACCGCCGCGAACGGATCCTTCGTCCACTTATCGGCGTCCACCGGCACGACGTCCGTGTGGCCGAGGAAGGTGAGCGGTTCCTTGTCCGGATCGCCCGGCACGGTGAATATAATGCTTGTGCGGTGGGGGTGCGGCTCGAAGCGTTGCACCTCGACACCGGAGCCGACGAAGAACCTCTCCAGTGAGTCCGCATTGCGGACCTCGAAGCCAGAATCCGCGGTCAGGTCGTTGACGCAGGCGTTGCGGATCAGTTCTTGGAGAAGTTCCAGGGTGTCGTCGTAAAGAGTCATGGCTCAATTGTAGGTTTGTGCCTTTATCGGGGGAATTTTGCGGAAAACGATCAGAAAATTGAACACCGTTCAGGAAAATTGTTTAGGGTATCCGCATGACTATTCTTGACACCGCGCGCGCGAAGGCCCTCGAGCAGGGCATCGGCCTCAACGAAGAAGAACTCCTGGAAATCCTCCAGGTCCCGGACGAGCAGCTCGAGGAGCTCGCCGATATCGCCCACCAGACCCGTCTGAAGTGGTGCGGTCCCGACGTCTCTGTCGAGGGCATCATCTCCATCAAGACCGGCGGCTGCCCCGAGGACTGCCACTTCTGCTCGCAGTCGGGCCTGTTCGAGTCGCCGGTGCGTGCGGCTCGTTTGAATATTCCTGAGCTCGTCGAGGCCGCCCAGAAGACCGCGAAGACCGGCGCCACCGAGTTCTGCATCGTCGCAGCCGTGAAGTCTCCGGATGATTCGCTGCTCAACCAGGTCGGCGAGGCGATTGCCGCCATCAACGACGCGGTCGACATTGAGATCTCGTGCTCGCTCGGCACGCTTACCCGCGAGCAGGCTCAGCGCCTTAAGGACATGGGTGCCCAGCGCTACAACCACAACCTGGAGACCTCCCGCTCCTTCTTCCCTCACGTTGTCACCACCCACACCTGGGAAGAGCGCAAGGAGACCCTCGACCACGTCCGCGCGGTGGGCATGGAAGTCTGCTCCGGCGGCATCATCGGCATGGGCGAGTCGCTCGCGCAGCGCGCCGAGTTTGCTGCGCAGCTCGCTGAAATCGAGCCCTTCGAGGTTCCGATGAACTTCCTCGACCCGCGCCCAGGCACCCCGTTTGCGGACCGTCCGCTTGTTCCCCTCGGCGAGGCACTGCGTGCGGTTGCAGCATTCCGCTTGGCGATGCCCTCTGCGACCTTGCGCTTCGCCGGCGGCCGCGAGCTCTCGCTGGGCGATGACGGCACGGAGAAGGGCCTGCTTGGTGGCATCAACGCGATCATCGCGGGTAACTATCTCACGACGCTTGGCCAGCAGATCGAGAAGGACGTGGACATGCTCCACCGCATCGACCTGCCGATTAAGGCGCTGTAATGCCTGAACAGTCTGCTCTAGCGGCGGCGGTGCTTGCCGGGGAGACTCCGGTCTTCCATCCCAATACCGGTGAGCCCTTCGCTGAGGTGACGCACCTTCACCCGGCCGCCGCGGCCGGCCTGGACGTGCCGCGCTACTGCCAGCTGTGCGGGCGCCGCATGGTCGTGCAGGTGCGCCCGGATGGCTGGAGCGCGCGGTGCTCCCGCCACGGCGAGCTGGATTCTGACTGGCTCTACGAGGAACACTTGCCAGCGTAAACTCGGCCGCATGGCTTTTGAAGATCCCGGCATTGCGCTTGCCCACCGCTCCGCGCTGCGGTCTATCCAGCGCGTGGTGAGCGAGACAACTGAGCCGACCCCGAACGCGGCGGAGCGGGTCGCTGAGCAACTGCGCGCCGGCGGGGTCATGGTCCTCACGGGAGCAGGCGTGTCGACGGATTCCGGTGTGCCGGACTATCGGGGACCGCATGGGTCGCTTGCCCGCCATACGCCGATGACGTATCAGGAATTCCGCTATGATTCCGCCGCGAGCCACCGCTATTGGGCGCGCTCCTTCGTGGGCTGGCGCGTTATGGACGCGGCGCGGCCGAATCGTACGCACTTCGCGCTCGTGGAACTCGAGCGCGCTGGATTGGTATCCGGCATCGTTACTCAAAACGTCGATGGCCTCCACAAGGAAGCGGGGACCGAGACGCTCATTCCACTCCACGGCGATATGGAACATGTCGTGTGTCTGAACTGCGGGTACGCAGAAGACCGTGGGGCCTTCGATGCCCGCCTTGCGGCTGCGAATCCCGGCTATCTCGAGCGCTGGGTCGTCCGCGCGGACCAAGTGAATCCGGACGGCGACGTCGCGCTGTCGCAGCAGGCGGTCGATGAGTTCGTGATGGCACCGTGCGTCCGCTGTGGTTCGGAGCTGCTGAAGCCGGACGTCGTCTACTTCGGCGAGCCGGTTCCGGCGGAGCGGCGGGACGCGGCGCGTGCGCTGCTTGCGGACTCGCGCTCGCTGCTTGTCGCCGGTTCGTCGCTCGCCGTGATGAGTGGCTATCGCTTCATGCTCGATGCGCTCAAGCAAGGCAAAGAGGTCGCCGTGGTGAACGGCGGGCCAGGGCGCGGCGACCCCAAGGCCACGACGCTGTGGCGCACGCAGGTCGCGCCGGCTTTTGATGAGCTACTGGATCTGCTTGATGTCTAAGGCTGGGGTACGGCAGGCCTAAAGCTTCTCGAAGTACATGACTGCGGTGTCGGTGTTTTTCTCTGGTGCCGGGGGATCGGTCTGCTTGCCTCGCCACAAGGGGCTGATGCCTGGCATGAACCAGGCGAGCAGGGCAACGAAAACCGCGATGACGATGGCGGCGGGAGTTGCATATTTGGACGGCACGAACCAGTATCCGGCCGCGCACAAGGCGATGATGACACAGACCCACAAGGGGACCAGGATGCCGAGGTTGAGCCGCCGCGTGGCGCGGTATTCGGCCCAGTCTTCGCCGGGGAAGCGAGTGCGCGCCTCGGAGCGAATCCGACGCGCAGTCTTGTGCTGTTGCAGCACCGAGGCGATGAGGGTGAAGGCCACGCCGGCGCCTGCAACGAGCATGTCTGCGGTGACGGCTCCATAAGCTGCAATCGCGAGCGCGAGAGACAGCGCAAGGCGCTCGGAGACGCTGAGAGGTAGCCCACGCGTGGGGTCTACGTCGGGATACAGATTTTTGAAGGCGCTGGTAGACGAGGGTGTCATGGCCGAATGAGGGTGTCCTTTATTGGGGGTGGCTTACCTAATTTAGGTTAGTGTAACCTATACAAAACCGCTTAGGTATGTATAGCCTAAATTCTGATTCTTTTTGTTCATCGCATCAATACTTCATGAGGACTTTCTCCGTGATTCTCCGTCGAATATTGGGCACTCTTGCTGCCAGTACCCTCATCGCACTCCCTTCGGTCGCGCTCAACGCTCCCGTAGCCTCGGCTGCCGGCACCTGCTCCTGGAATTGGGGCATTAAGCAGTCCTACCGAAGCTATATCCAAGGCCAAGTCGCCAAAGGCCAGTGGGAAACGGACGGCATTGGTTTTACCGGTTCCGAAACCGGCGCAGACGGTGCTTTTACCTTCACTCCGGGCAAGGCCTCTGTACAAGGCGATACCGTCACTGTTCCCTTCGGCGGCGTCATCCACTTCACTGGACACAACTACGGCGGCGACGATCTGTTGGATATGACGCTGACGGACTGGCAGATTCAGGCCTCCGGCAACCGGGCGGCGATCGTGGTGGATTACGTCTCTTATGAATCTGACATGGTGGATAAGTCCGCACGCGGCCCGCAGATTACCGGCGATAACGTGGTCATCGCGAGGATCGATCTAGATCAACCCGTCGACGCGTCCGTGCACACGCTCGACCTTTCCGGCGACGTCACGCTCACCGACGAAGGACACAAACTCTTTATCGCCTATGAGGCGGGACAGTCGATGGACCCCTCGTCAGGGACCGTGGCCACGGACGGCAGCTGCGGCGGGTCCTCTGACGGTACAGGCAGCGGTTCGAAGTCCTTGGGGACAATCTCGGGCACGTTTACCGGGCGCAATGCAGAAGCCATGGCGATTTTGAAGGAAACGAACGACACCATGAATGGCCTGACCACCTTCATGGGCAACACGGAGTCTTTCCTAGACCAGCTAGAATCCTTCCGTTCTCGCACGGAAGCCGCCACGGGTACGACCACCAGCACTACCACTAGCACCACGAGTGGTTCAGGCGCGTCGGGAGCCAGCACTTCGAGCGCCGCGAGCCCTTCGAGTGCTTCGGGTAGTACTTCGGGTACTTCCGGCACTATTGGTGCTACTGGAACCACAAGAACCGCGCGGCCACAGGACCCCGGGTCCGCGGCTAGTGGTGGGCAGTCAGAAACCTGCGTAGCCACGGGCGTGCAGGCTGCGACCGCCGAGTGGGGTGTCAAGAAGTCCTTCCAGTCGTATATCACCGGTTCCATCGCCAAGGGCTCCTGGACGCTCGACGGCGTAGGGTACGACAACTCGCGTTTTCAGTTCACGGGCACCGGCGGAGATGTGGATACTGCGGCGCAGTCAGGTTCCATCCGCTACGGCGGCGCTATGCATTTTACCGGCCACAACGGGGTCCTCGATCTCAATATCGCGAACCTGGAAGTCCGGTTCAACGGTACGAGCGGTCAACTCATCGCCGACGTGCGTTCCTCCAACATGGAGGGCGAGCGCAAGGACTTTGGACGCACGGTGCTCGGAGACGTGTCGTTTAGCCTGCTCGACGTGAGTGACTCCGCCGTCGACGGCGAAGCCACCGTCACGCTGACCGCAGCGGGCAATGATGCGTTCGCGAATTTCTATGAGCCGGGTACGACCCTCGATCCGCTCTCGTTGCATGCACAACTTGGCGGATCCGGGGACTGCGCCGGGGCGAGCGGAACTACGGCACACACTGGTGCGGCGACGACCTCCGGCGGTCAGAGCGCTGCGGCGGCGAAGCGGGCGGCATCGGAAAGCTCTGCGGGAGACGGCCTGCAGGCCGCGGCTGGCACGAGCACGTCTGGTTATGAAGACGGCAGCGGCAACTTCCAGATCAAGAAGGCCGCGGCCGCGGGCTCCTCGCCGGAGGCGAGCACGTGGCTCTTGCTGCTTATCGCAGGCCTCGCCATCGCCGGCGGTTCCATGGGCTCCGTCGTCCTGCGCAACCCGGCGTAGCGCACCACTTTTTACCCAAGACCTGAGAAAGGATACGTTTCACATGAAACGACTTTTGGTGGCGTTGGCGTGTGTCCTTGCCCTCACGGGGTGCGGCGTCCAAGGCGCCTATGAATCCCAAGACGCGCAGCTGCGCGAAGCCCTCCCAGACGCGCAGTCGGCCAAAGACCCGCGCTCGTTCACGGGAGTGTCGAATGTGACGGATTTCGAGGATGTCGTCGCGGTGACGGAGTCTCCTACTCCCGCGCTGCCGGTGGAGCTCACGGATGCTGACGGCTACGACGTCTCCGTTACGGATGTGTCCCGAATCGTGGCATTGGATCTCTACGGTACGTATACGAAAACCCTCGAGGGCCTGGGGCTTACGGACAACATCGTGGGCCGCACGGTGTCGTCGACGGAAAACGCTATCGCCGATCGCCCCGTCGTGACTCAGGGCGGACACAACATCAATGTGGAAGCCGTGCTCGAACTCCGGCCCACGCTGGTCATCGTCGATCATTCGATCGGCCCGCGCGACGCCATCGACCAGATTCGCGCCGCAGGGGTGACCACCGTGGTCATGGAGCCGAAACGCACCATTGACTCGGTGGCCGAGGACATCACAAACCTGGCCGCGGTCGTGGGTCTGCCAGACGACGGCGAAACGCTGGCTAACCGCTCCGTCGAAGAAATCGAAGAAGATAAGGCGGCCATCGCAGACATCGTGCCGGAGGATCCCATGCGCATGGCGTTCCTTTACGCGCGCGGCAACGGCGGCATCTTCTTCATCATGGGAGAAGGCACGGGTGCCAAGGACCTCATTGAGGGTGTGGGCGGCGTAGACCTCGGCACCGAATACCACCTCTCTTACGCCGAACCTGCCAACGCCGAATCTTTGGCAAAGATTAACCCTGAGGTCATCATCATGATGACGGGCGGCCTGGAGTCGACCGGCGGCGTCGAAGGCCTCCTCGAGCGCCCCGGCATTGCACAAACCACTGCGGGCCAAAAACAGCGGATCGTGACTATCCCAGACGGGCAATCGCTCGCCTTCGGGCCCTTGACCGGACAGACCCTTCTCAAACTTGCGCAGGCAATCTATGACCCAGACAATGCTTAAACCGGCGGCCCCCACGGAGGTCTTTGCTCGGCGCTCCCGCCTGCGGCTTGGTGTATTCGTATCGCTCGGGGCGCTGCTTGGTGTCGCCTTCGTCCTGTCGCTTGCGCTGGGGCAGTACTACGTCGCGCTGGGTGACTTGGTGCAGATTATGGCCGCAGGCCCTGGCGGTGGCTTGACTGCCAACGTCGTGTGGCAGATCCGCCTGCCGCGCATTCTGCTCGGTTTCTTGGTCGGCGCGTGCTTGGGCGTGGCGGGCACGCTCATGCAGGCCGTGTTCGCCAACCCGCTGGCTGAGCCCTCCATCGTGGGCGTGACCTCCGGTGCCGGTGTAGGCGCGGCCGTGGTAATCGTCTTTAATATCTCGGTCCTGGGTACCTTCACGGTGCCGCTCGCGGCGTTTGCTACGGCGCTGTTGGTTACCGCGCTGATCTACCAGTTGGCGCGCTCACGAGGGCGTGTGGCGGTGGTCAATCTGATCCTGACCGGCATTGCTATCAACGCGGTGTGCAACGCCATCATCTCCTTCATGATGTACCTGGCGCCCACCTCGAACCGCGAGCAAATCATCTTTTGGCAAATGGGTTCGCTCAACGGCTCTCAGTGGAAACACGTGTGGGTGGTCCTCCCCATCGCCCTCGTCGGGATGGCCATCGCGCTGCGTCTTGGCCGTCAGTTAGATGTGCT
Organism: Corynebacterium sp. DNF00584; assembly: GCF_001552965.1. Classification (NCBI taxonomy): domain Bacteria; kingdom Bacillati; phylum Actinomycetota; class Actinomycetes; order Mycobacteriales; family Corynebacteriaceae; genus Corynebacterium; species Corynebacterium sp. DNF00584. The sequence goes on from NZ_KQ959730.1 coordinate 10,033, forward strand.
CGCGCTGGGCGAGCGCGCCGCAGAACACACTGGCGTCGACGTCAAGAGACTGCGCATTATCGCCATCGCTGCCTCGGCGATCCTTACCGCCGGCGCAGTTGCTTTCGCCGGACTTATTGGGTTCGTCGGCCTTATCGTGCCGCATCTGCTGCGTACGATCATCGGCCCAGAAAACAGGGTCTTGCTGCCGGCCTCTGCGGTGGCGGGCGCCGTACTCATTGGCTTTGCCGACGTCGCTGCGCGCACGCTCATTCCTTTCGCCGACCTTCCCATCGGTATCTTTACCGCGCTCGTGGGTGGCCCCACCTTCTTCGTGCTGTTGCGCCGGATGATGAAGAAGGGAATGCATTGATGATTAACGTTGCGAATCTTTTCGTTTCGATCGGCGAGCGGAACCTGCTTTCCGATGTCTCCTTTGTCGCCCGCCCAGGGGAGGTCACCGGCCTCATCGGCCCGAATGGCGCGGGCAAGTCCACGCTGCTGGCGGCCATCGCCGGCGATATTGATTACACCGGTTCCGTTTCCCTCGTGGGGCAGGATCCGGCGGTTTCCTCCCCAGGGGCGTTGGCCCGTGCGCGTGCGGTGATGCTGCAGGACGTTACTGTGTCCTTCCAGTTTCTCGTGCGTGATGTAGTGGCCATGGGCCGGCGCCCTTGGGAGGGCACCGCCAGGCAGGCCGAGGACGACGCGATCATCGACGCAGCGCTTGCGGCGGTGGATGCGACGCACTTGGCCGGCCGCGATATTGCCACGCTCTCTGGCGGGGAGCGTGCGCGTGTGGCGTTGGCCCGTGTACTGGCGCAGCAGACCCCGGTGATTCTCCTCGATGAGCCGACTGCGGCGCTGGACATCCGCCATCAAGAACAAATCTTGGGATTGGTGCGCTCGATTGCGGCGCAGGCTGGAGTGGCGGTGCTGGTGGTACTCCACGATTTAGGCGCCGCTGCGGCCTATTGCGATCACATCGTGTGCCTAGCAGACGGGGCAGTTGCCGCCGCCGGCCCGGTGCGCGAGGTCTACACCGACGAGATTTTGTCGCAGGTCTATCGCTGGCCTATCCAGGTGAGCGAGGCGGACGGCCACATCTCAGTCCATCCCGCGCGACGTCAGGTCGCCGATCCCGAGCAGTCTTTTGTCGATCTACTTAAGGAGTCTTAACTCATGCGTATTGTCTCTTCTTCTCTCGCGCTGGCGCTGACCGCCTCGGCGCTGACCGTTCCGGCAGCCTTTGCTGCCGATGCCCCCACCTGCGCCCCTGGCCAGACCCTGGAGACCCGCATTGTCTCCGGCACTGTGAATTGGGGCATCAAGGAATCTTTCCGCAACTACATCACCGGCCCCATCGCGAGGGGTGGGTGGACCACGTCCGGCGCGGTGACGCAGGACGAGGGCAACAAAGGCGGAGCAGACTTCCAGTTCCACTTCGAGGTGGATCCTTCTGCGTCCTCGGTGAGCCTGGGCGAAGACGGAACCGTCACGAAAGCCGATATTCGAACCAAGGATTCGACGCTGGAGTTTGAGGGCCACCACGGCGCGCTGTACACCAAGATGCTCTCGCCTTATGTCCTCACGGAGGCAGGGCAGGCAAAGGCGGGCACGTCCTACGAGGGCTACTACGTGCCGGGTAAGGGCATGACGGAATACACCCCGGAGGACCGCACGGAAGAAAACAAGAAGTCGGGCACGGATACCTTCGCTGACGGCAATGCCGCATGGTCGAAGGACGGCGATACGCTCACGCTGAATGCGACCGACGTGACGTACAAGCCGAAGGCGGGTACCTACTACGATCGTGAGTCGAAGATCCAGCACATCGAGGGTATCGACGTGATCTTCATGGGCATGTACAACGAGAGCTACAAGCCGGAACTTGATGATGTACAGGTGACCTTGAAGACCGCGTCCGAGTGTGTGGGTCCTGCCGATGAGGGCACCGAGACCACCCCGGGGGAGCAGACCGAGTCGGGCCGCGGCGAGCAGGGCAAGGACCATACAGAAGACCAAGGAAAGACTCCTGGGAAGGATCCAGAGAAGAAGCCGGACAAGGAGCAGGATCAGAACCAAGGCGGCACGGATAACAAGGGCGAAGAGGGCTCTTCTTTTTCCAACGTGTGGAATATCGTGTTGGCGCTGACCGCTCTGGGTGGCATGTTTGCGGTCATCGGCGGCGCCATCGTGCAGTCCGGCGTCCTTAATCCCCTGCTGGCGCGCCTGCGTTAGCGAACCTGCGCGGGTTTAATCCGAGTCGGTGTGACCCGCGTTGGCAAGGGCGTGGCTTTGGGCGTCGTGAGGATTGTCCAGGGTGGGGGAGAGCTGTTTGAGCACCGTGCGCACGATGGCGCGCACGCGCTTGTCCATGGGCATATCCATGTGTAAGACGACGGCGCGTTTGTCGACGTCTTGCACATAGACATTGCGCACCGTTCCGTCGGGAGTGTCGCCGGGATCCAAGAAACAGGTTTCCGGCGGCACGACGATGGAGTCTTGCTTAGTGGCCACGCACGTGTAGCTCACACCGGGGGCCAGGTCACCGTTGTGGTTGAGCTCGTTCAGCGTCGCGCTGCCCACGATTTGTTCCATGCCGGCCGGGCCGAAGTAAGCGTCGATGATGGAGCGCATGACGTGTTCTTGACGTCGGTTGGAAATCAACGAGCTGACGATTCCGCCTTGGGTGGTGCCGTGGTTGGGCGCCGACAGGCAGATGATGTGACGCACGCGGTCCACCGCATCGTCGTTATGCATCCAGTAGCGGGCGACGATACCGCCTTGGGAGTGTCCGATGAGCACGACCTGCTCCGCGCCGGTGACGGCTTGGACCGCGTCGATATACGCGCCGACCTGATCGGCGGAGGCGGCGATGGGGCCGGTGGCGCGGGCGCCATAGTCCGGTGCGAACACGGCCCAGCCGTCCTCGCGCAGCTCGGAGCCGAGCAGCTGCCATACGCCCTTCGTATCCGTCGTCCCGTGGATGAGAATGATGGGCCATGGGTGGTCTTCATCCGGGCGTGCTGCCCAGTCGTCCTCGAAAACGCCGCGTGGCTTCAGGCGTGCGCCGAGCGGTAGCGATGCCAGGCGTGCCGCGGTCTCTGCCTCGTGGTCGTCGCCTGCGGACCCGCGTGGATGGCGAAAGTCGAGGTCGAAGAAGCTGCGGCGCTCGGCACGCAATAGCTCGGCGATTTCGTCGGCCACTTCCTCGCGCAAGGCATTAGCTGGCGCAGGGGTGGTAATGCCATGGCGCGGAGAGTCTGAAACTTGTTTCGCCGGTGTCGCCGGCAGGCTGTCGGCAGCGTCGTAGCTGACGGAAGGGGGAGTCGGGTCTGAACGCCAGAACCGCCCGAGTCCCTCGGAGATGAGGGCTTCGAGTTCTTTGAACGAGTCTGTTGCCATAACTTCCATCCTATTTCGTGCCGCGATACATTAATGTTTCGGAATTATTAGTGGTAACGGTGATATTTCGCGGGATCGCAAGAGAAAAATCTCGTTACCCCTTGACCATCCAACTAAAGGTTTATAAACTAAGCCTTGCCTAATCACGGGCGGTTGCTTACCAGGAAGGTCGCGCTCCACTTCCTTCTTACGGTAAGTGCCGAAAGATTAGTCATGGGGAGAAGGCCCGTCAGCGCGCAGCTGACGGGCCTTCGTTATGTCTCAATTCCTCGAGGTGGAAATTAATCCTCGATGACGGAGACCTTCACGTCGATGTTGCCGCGGGTGGCCTTGGAGTACGGGCAGACCTCGTGAGCCTTGTCCGCGAGCTTCTGGGCCTCATCGTGCGGCAGGTTCGGAATGGTGACCTCAAGCTCGACGGCGAGACCGAAGGAGGTCTCGTCCTTGCCGATGGACACGCGCGCGCCCACGGAAGAGTCGCCCAAGTCTGCGCCCTCGCTCTTAGCGACAAGCTGCAGTGCGCCGTGGAAGCACGCTGCGTAACCGGCGGCGAAGAGCTGCTCCGGGTTGACGCCGTCGCCGGAGCCGCCCATCTCCTTCGGTGCGGCCAGGTTGAAGTCCAGGTCGGAGTCCTTAACAACGGAGCGGCCGTTGCGGCCAGCGCCGGTTGCGAGTGCCTCGGTGGTGTACATCGGTTCCATGATGAAAGTCCTTTCGCAAGCTTCTGAGCTGTTTTCTTTGTACGCGATTTAATTGTACGCAACCCTTGTGCGTTATGCTAGGAGCATGTCTCGCGTGTCACTGGAACTGGACAAACAACTCTGCTTCGCCCTCTACCGGGCGAGCCATGCCGTCCAACGGTCCTACCTCGAGGAACTTACCCCGTTGGGTCTGACCTATCCGCAGTACGTCACCATGCTAGCGCTCTGGGGCCATGAGGATCCGGTGACGATGAAAGAGCTCTCCGCAGAAATCGCCTTGGATTCGGGGACTCTCACTCCGCTGCTCCGCCGCATGGAGAAGCAAGGCCTGCTCACGCGTGCCATCGATCCCGCGGACGAACGCCGCCGCATCGTGGCTCTCACTGATAAGGGTCGCGCCCTGCGCGAGCAAGCCGAGGGCATCCCGCGCCGACAGATGGAGCGTTTTGCAGCCTCCGGACTCGATATTCGCATGCTTAAGTCCGAGCTCGACCGCCTGTCCGGCTCCTTTACACCGGATGCCGACGCTGAAGATCGCTAATACACTCGGGGGCTATGACCCAACTGTCGCCTGTTCCTGACGCCGCCGCAGCGGTCGAGCGCCTCATCGACCTCTACGAATCCTCGTGTGAGTGCGCTCGCGTGTGCCTCGAGAAGGGCGAATATGCGGACTACGCGCACGTCGTCTATCCGCAGATCGTCGTCGACGTCAAGGAATGGCGCCCCATCGACCGCTCCGAGCCTTTCGGATACGTGGATGAGTCCGGCCGGTACGTCGCTGTGCTGTCTAAGCCGCACCTCCTGCGCGGCTACCTTGAGGAACAGCTCACTCGGCTCACCGAGAATTACCCGTGCGAGATCTTCGTCGGCCCCTCGGACGTGCGCATCCCACCTGAGTACATCAAGGGCGTCGAGATGGTCCCGCAGCAGCGTCCGGCGGAGGTTCCGCGCCCCACGCTTGACGAGGTGCACGACGCCATCGTGGACGGTCACTGGGATGTCTTCCACGGGGACGACAAGCCGCTGTTCCACTTCGGTCCGCAACGCTTCGACATCGCCTGCGCGCGCATTGAACACTACACCGGCATCGAGGTCGACTCGCTCCAGAAGTACATTCTCTTCACGAACTACGGCATGCACATGACGGAGTTCATGCGCTTTGGCCTGCGCGCGCTGGGTTCCCGCTATGACTCCCTCGTTCTACCAGATGGGCGCACGGTGCCTGCCGATGCCGCCGAGGGCGTCGAGGTCGCAGACCTCCAGACCCGAGTGCAGATGCCGCGCTACGATCTCACGACGCCGGACGGCGATGGCATCACGATGATCAATATCGGCGTGGGCCCTTCCAACGCGAAGACCATCACCGATTCCCTCGCGGTGCTGCGTCCGGAGGCATGGATCATGATTGGCCACTGCGCGGGCCTGGACGGCCGCATGCGCATCGGCGACCTTATCCTCGGCAACGCCTATCAGCGCGATGATCACATCCTGGATCGTGCCATTCCCGTCGACGTTCCGATCCCCGCCATCCCGGAGGTCCAGCGCATGCTCGAGGCCTCCGTCGAGGAGGTCTACGGCGCCGACAACGAACTCATGCGCACCGGTACCGTCCTGTCTACTGCGGACCGCAACTGGGAGTGGCGTACCCCGCGCGAGCTGTGGGAGTGGCTGCGTGGTTCCACCGCCGTGGCCATCGACATGGAGTCGTGCATGCTCGCGGCCAACGGGTATAGATACCGCGTCCCCTATGGCACGCTGCTGTCCGTGTCGGATCTTCCGTTGCACGCGGTGCCCAAGCTGCCCGCCGGCGCCCAGGCCTTCTACTCGAATTCGAAGGAGGCGCACGTCATGTGCGCCGTGCGCGCGATGGAGGCCCTAGCAGAGAATCCCGAGCGACTCCGCACTCGCAAGCTGCGTCGCACCATTGGGGAGGTTCCATTTCGTTGAGTGGGACATGCGACTAAGCTGGATCGAAAATTATCGTCTCCCAAGGAGTAGATTCCATGACTCAGCCCGAGTGGTACCACCCCGATCGCGAAAATCTGACGTGGGAGGTCTTCGGTGAAGCATCCCGGCACCTGTCTCAGGAGATTGTGGACTCTGGCTGGTTCCCTGAGCTCATCGTGGGTGTGGCGCGCGGCGGTCTTATTCCTGCTGGCGCCATCGGTTACGCCATCGGCGTGAAGGCCATGGGCGCCATCAACGTCGAGTTTTACACCGACATTGGCGAGACCCTGCCGGAGCCGCTCGTCCTGTCGCCACAGCTCGACATGGACTCGCTCGCAGGCAAGCGCGTGCTCGTCGTCGACGACGTCGCGGACTCCGGCAAGACGCTCGACCTCGTGGTTAACCTGCTCAAGGAAACCGCCGCCGAGGTGCGCTCCGCCGTCATCTACACCAAGCCCACCACCATCTTTGAGCCGGACTTCTCGTGGAAGAAGACGGACCAGTGGATCAACTTCGCGTGGTCCGCGCTTCCCGTCATCACCGCGGACGGCTCGTATCAGGAAGGCGCGTAATCTGCGCATTATCGCTTTCCTAGTGAACGGACAGGAACAGACAGGAAACGCGCAGGCGCATGCCATTGCCTCGGCAGGTCCATGCCCCATACTTAACTCATGCGTTTGAGAGAGGCGCATAAGAGAGATAGAGAGATACCCCAGCTACGCGGGGCGGACGGCGTGAGACACCGTTCGGGAGCGTATGCACCTTGAGAGAGATAGAGACACACGTCAGGCTCCGGGCAACCGGAGCCTGACGTGGTTTTTCGTGCCGTAGCTTTACACTGACTTGTCGTGACCCTTCAAACTTCTGCGCCTACCGGCGTGCTCGCGAGCTTTCGCTACGCCTTTTCTTCCCCCGCGCGCCTGCGCATGGAGGTCTTCGGCGGCCTTGCCGTTGCCCTCGCGCTTATCCCCGAGGTCTTAAGCTTTTCGATCCTGGCGGGGCTGGATCCACGCGTTGGACTCTTCGCGTCCGTCATCATGGCAATCTCCATCTCCTTTACTGGTGGTCGTCCTGCCATGATCTCCGCCGCGGCCGGCTCGGTCGCGTTGGTCATTGCTCCCTTGTCTGCCTCCCACGGTCTGCAGTACGTCCTCGCTACGGTGCTGCTAGCGGGAGTCCTGCAGATCGTTCTCGCTTTCCTCGGGGTCGCCAAGCTCATGCGTTTTATCCCGCGCTCCGTCATGACTGGCTTCGTCAACGCGTTGGGCATCATGATGTTTACCGCGCAGCTGCCGCACCTCATGCACGTGCCGTGGATCGTCTATCCGCTCGTGGCGCTCGGTGTGGCCATCATGCTTCTGTGGCCACGGCTCACGGAGGTTGTCCCGGCGCCGCTCATCACCATCCTCGTCATTACGGTCCTCGTTGTGGTCTTCCGCTGGGACATTCCCAACGTCGCGGACCAAGGCGAGCTACCCACGAGCCTGCCGGGCTTCGTCTTCCCTGACGTGCCGCTCACGCTCGACACCCTCACTCTCATCGGCCCGTACGCGGTAGGCGTGGCCCTCGTCGGCCTCATGGAGTCGCTGCTCACGGCCAAACTTGTCGACGACATTACGGACAGCCACTCGGACAAAACGCGCGAGTCCCTTGGTCAGGGTATTGGCAACGTCCTTGCAGCGAGCATCGGTGGCATGGGCGTGTGCGCGATGATTGGCCAGACGATGATTGGCGTCAAAGCTTCTGGTGCTCGCACGCGCCTGTCGAGCCTGCTCGCTGGCGTCTTCCTCCTCATTCTCATCCTGGTGTTGGGCGATACCGTGGGTGCGATTCCCATGGCTGCGCTTGTCGCCGTCATGATCCTTGTCGCCGTGGACACGGTGGATTGGCATTCGGTGAAGACGCTACGTCGCATGCCGCTCTCGGAAACGCTGGTCATGCTCGTGACGGTGGTGGGGACATTGGTTACCCATAACCTGGCCGTCGGCGTTATCGCCGGCGTGCTCACGGCGATGGTCGCCTTCGCCCGCCGAGTCGCGCACCTCACCGAGGTCGAGCTCATTGCTTCCGATGCCACCCGTGCCGCGTACCGTGTGAGCGGCCAGCTTTTCTTTGCCTCGTCTAACGACCTGGTCTATTCCTTCGACTACACGCTGGGCGTGTCAGAGGTCGACATCGATATGACCGGCGCGCAGGTCTGGGATGCCTCGACCGTGGCGACGCTGGATGCGGTGCGTGAGAAATACGCGCAGCGCGGCGCGACCGTGGATATTCGGGGTCTTGATCCGGTCAGTCAGCAGCGCCTCGACCGGCTCTCGGGCAACTTGGGGGACTAAAACCTGGGGGAGAGATGTCCGCTGGGCGTGGGGGTGCGGTGGGTAGTCATACTTTCGGTGGAATATGCGTCACTGTGGGCATGAAGTATGACATAAGCCTTGATATGTAAGGCTTGCCTTGTTTAGGCTATCCACATTAAGGTTAGGCAAGCTTTACTTACTTAGGAGGAATTTGGCCATGACTGTTGCCATGACCACGACGCCGCTTTCGCAGATGCTGCGTGAGGAAACCGCGCGAGCGCACGCCAGCGCAGAAGGCTCAGATTTTATGACCCGCTTGATGGCGGGTGAGCTCAGCGCAGAGGCACTCGCCACTTTTACTGGGCAGTTGTGGTTTATCTATGAGGCGCTTGAGCGTGCGGTCCGCTCGGTAGCGGATACTCGCATCGTCGGAGCGGTGGCTGACCCCCGGTTGGAACGCCGCGACGCGCTGGAACTCGACCTCGCGGAAATGTACGGCCCGCAGTGGCGCGACGAGGTACGTATCCTTCCCGCCACCGCACGCTACGTCGCGCGCCTGGAATCGCTCGATACGCCGGGGTCGGAGCCCCGGGTCGTTGCCCATCACTACGTGCGCTACCTCGGCGATATATCGGGCGGGCAGGTCATTGCCGCGCGCCTGGGGGCTCTCTACGGTATCGACCCGGATGCGCTCAATTTCTATAACTTCGCGGCGATTGGCAAGATTCCGCCCTACCGCAGCGCGTACCGCGAGGCGCTCGACGAGCTCGCGCTTTCTGATGCCCAGCGTGCTGCCCTCATCGCTGAGGCACAGGCCGCCTTCACGTGTAACTCGGCAGTCTTCGCCGAGCTAGCGAAGCTGTATCCGGGCGCAGCGTAGCGCCGGGTTCACTATTTCCCCTCTTCCCCCTTTTTATTTTCTCTGTATTTCTAAAGTGACCTGGAGGTCTGTCGCGTGAAGAAAATCTCTTCTGCTTCTCTCGCATCTGCTCTTATCGTCTCTGCAATGGCTGTTCCGGCTACTGCTGCAACGCAGGACCTGACGGCGGGTACATTCGCCTGGCCCATTAAGACCTCCTTCATGGAGCACCTCGCTGGCCCAATAGCGGCTGGCCGTTGGACGACCACGGATGGGGCGACGTATAAGGACAATCAGCTGCTCTTTCGGGTCAACGTCGCTGAGACGACGTTAGATGCGGACGGCAACGGCACCATCGTCCTTGACGGTTCGGCGCATATCGTGGCCTACACAGGCCTGGGCGCGGGCGGCTCGGCCGGCCTCGATCTCACCTACTCAGATCTCAAGCTGCAGGTGCAAGGCACGAAGGTCGAGCTCGTTGGAGACTACGTTTTGTCCGGGGATCCGGGCGACAAGGGCAAGCAGGTCGACAGGGATGGCGATGATGACGTGCTGGTTACGTTCACCCTCGATGCTCCCATCGCGGTTGGTGCCGATGTGAGCGCGCAGGATCGCCCGGCCACCGCGGGCGCGGGTCTGGAGGGCTCGCTGCTGCGCTATAAGGAAGGTCAGATACTTGAGGGCGGCGACGTTGACCTCGTGCTGGACTTTGCTGATGGCAAGGACGCCGGGGTGGTCGAGGGGCATAAGTCGACGGGACTCGCCCAGGCTTCCGCGCAGTTGGGAACGCTGAGTTCGGAGGATCCGTCGCGCGGGGGCATCGGCATCCTCGCGGGGCTGATCGCGGGCGTCGTGGCGCTCGTGGGTACCGCGGTGGCAGGGATGCCTTTGGTGCTTGATGCGCTCAAGCAGGCGGGCATCCGACTCTAGTCTGATTGCTTCCGTTTGTGTGGATTTGGGTGTTGATTAGGTCGCGGTAACTTAGGTTACCGTGACCAAAATTGCTTTTGGCCTGCATGTTTGGAAATCCTAACCTGGCTAGCGGAATTTTTGAATGTGGGTATTATGGTGGCCTATACCGCCGGAAACCCGTTGGATAGCCGTCGGAAATGACAGAAATTTACCTATTGAACAGGTATCGAAAGGCAAGGATATTCAATGAACGAGAAGCTGCAGAGCCTGCTGAACGCACAGGTTATTAACGAGCACGGCGCCGCCCTCATCTACACCCAGCTGGCCTACGAGATGGATGATCTTTCCTTCCCGGGCATGCGTGACTGGTTCTACGCTCAGGCTGCGGAGGAGCGCGAGCACGCTCAGAAGATTGCCAACCACCTCCTCGCACGCGGCTACCGCGTGGAGCTCACCGATGTCCCAGTTCCGTCCGTGAAGGCCGCGACCCCGCTCGACGCTTTCGAGGCTGCCTACGCACACGAGCAGAAGGTCTCCGAGCAGATCCGCGAGATCGCTTGTACCGCTGATGAGGTCAAGGACCTTGAGTCCCGCCAGATCGTGAACTGGTTCCTCGACGAGCAGATTGAGGAAGAGGACACCGTCACCGAGATCATCGACCAGATCAAGCTCGTGGGCAACGATGGCTCCGGCCTCCTGCGCATCGACGCCACTCTGGGCTCCCGCGCAAAGTAGGCACGCGCGGCCCTCAAGGCCTAGCTAATACAAAAAGGTCAAGGGACAGTGACCATGCGGTAACAAACCCATCAAGATTGCCCTAATATCTCCCACCAACCCCGTGGTTGGTGGGAGACTGCGTTTTATATGTCTATGAAGCAGAAAACCTGGACCGTGGTCGTGCTCCTCGCGCTCGCCGTCGCCTTGGGCGTCGGCACGGCGTTGAGCAGTACGCACGTCGCGCTCGGCACTTTTCTGCTTGGTGCGGCACTCATGCTGGGGCCTTTCGCGGGGGCGGGTCTCTTTCTTTTTGCTGCGCTCATCGCGGTGAGCCTGCCGCAGAAATCCATTGCGTCAGTCGGCGGAGCGCTCGTGCTTGCTGCTGTGGGCCTGGTGATCTTCACGCCGCTGGGTATCATTCCGGACGCCATCGTGCCGCTGTATGCGGGAGGCGCGGCGCTGGGTGCTGTGGCGGTGCTGCTCGTGCCCACGGGGCTGCCCGGACGCTTGTTCCGTTTCTAGAGCTCTGTCGTTTGGGACGAGTCTGCGCGGCTTTCCGTAGTCTGGATGTATGTCGACGTATCTTTTCGATTTCTACGGAGTCTTGCTCCGTCATCGCCCACCGGCGCCGAAGGAGGCGCTGCTACGTCTCGTCGGTGCCGAGGATCCGGTCGCTTTTTGGACGGCGTATAACGAATTGCGCCCGGCCTATGACGCGGGCGTGGTGAGCGACGAACGCTGGTGGCGCCAGATGCAGGTGCGCCTAGGCCTTCCGGACTTCGATATCTCTGAGGCCGTCGCTCAGGACTTCGAGCCGTGTACGGCGCCGGACCTCGACGTCGTGGGGGTCGCCCAGGAGTTGCTTGGCGCGGGCAATGCGGTCGGCGTGCTGTCCAACATTCCGGTGGGGCTCGGCCGCATGGTGCGTGAGCGCAATGAGAGCTGGCTTAAGGAATTCACCGCGGTGGTGCTCAGCGGTGAAATCGGCGTGGTCAAGCCCGACAAGCGGGCCTTCGATGTGGCGGTGGACGCGTTGGGGGCCAATGCCAAAGACACGCTCTTCATTGATGACACCCAAGGCAACGTCGACGCCGCGCGTGCGGCAGGGCTGCGTGGGTACCTCTACGACGGGAACCTCGCCGAGCTGCGCGCGGAGTGTGGCTTGAGCTAAGCGGCGCGCACCTTCGCGGTGTTCAGCTCAAGCGGCGTGCGCAGGAGGGGGTCGAGCGCGACGGCGCGGGCGATAGAGCGGACGATCTCCTTGTGATTGGGGATCATGCGCAGCTCCGTCGCGGAGGCGAGATCGGGGTCGAGCTCGCCGCGTGCGGCCGAGGCGAAGAGCTTCGGCGCCGTGGGGACGTCGTAGAACGCAGAGCCAGCGATGACTACGGTGTCCGGGCGGTGGGCATCGATAAGCTGGGCCGTAAGGCGGCCGAGGTCGGAGGCGCGCTGGGCGAGGACCGAGGAGGCATCGGCAGCCTCAGTGAGGCGGGGAGCCAGCGCGGCGTTGACGAGGGTGTCGCGCGGGTCGGCGCCGTCGAACTGTGGGAGATCGATGGGGGCGACGCCGTCTTCGTCGGAGAGCGCGGCGCCAATCGAGTCATCCGCGAAGAGGACGAGCGTGCGGGCCTCGTCGCCGAGGGGCGCTGCCTGCGTCTCCGAGGCGAGGATGGCGGGCACGGCCGGGGTGACAGTGACGGGGACGCCGAACTGGAAGTCGAGGCGTCCTGCGATATCCATGCCGTCCCAGCCGAGGTTGGCCGCGTGAACCTTGCCCTCTTCATCGACGGTGCCGGAGGTGGTGACACCAACGGAGACCAGCGTGCGGTCGACGCCGGTGGCGAGGCGATTCACGCCGGCGATGACGTGCTCGACGAAGTCATCGGGGCTGAGCTTAGAGACCGGGGTGGGAACGTTGTCTTCGCGGATAATGCGCCCGCGGGTGTCGTAGAGGCCGATGTATGTCGAGGAGGTGCCGACGGCGATGCCGGCGAGTAGCCAGCCGTTATCGGAGGCCTCGAGCGGAACCGTGGGACGACCGCGGCCTTGGGAGCGGGTGAGATCCGTGCGCTCCTGAATCAGACCGGCCTTAAGCAGGGCGGCGGTGGCACGGGTGATGGTGGGCTGGGACAGTCCGGTGGCCTCCACGAGCTCGCTGCGCGTGATGATGGGATTGAGGCGTACGAGGTGGAGACTCTTAGCCGCAGGGGTGCGGGGACGGGCGAAGACTGGTCCGGCTGTACTCATGGATATAAATAATATCCCTCCCTAGACCGCATAGTCTAAATCACCCCCGTCTTTTTTAGACTGAGTGGTTTACAGATATTACGTGAGGAGTGGGAGAACCTCTCCCGCACGGCCCGTGAACTGCACCGTTGCGAGCGGCGTGAGTGCGGTGGGCTGCGGCGTGATTTCGAGGACAGGTACCCCACGTGTTGCCGCGAGGCGGGGGAGTCCGGCCGCAGGCTGAACTACACCGGACGTGCCCACAATGATGAGCGCGTCGGTGGTGGACATCAGGTTTTCCGCGGCGTCCCACTCGCGGGGTGGGAGGGCCTCGCCGAACCACACGACGCCAGGCCGGATGAGGTTGCCGCACAACGGGCACTCGGGGATGTGCTGGGGTTTGGTGGCGCCTTTCCACGGTCGGCTACAGATGGTGCAGCGAAATTCGAAGAGACTGCCGTGGAGGTGGACGACGTCCGTGGAGCCGCCGCGCTCGTGGAGGTCGTCGATGTTTTGGGTGATGAGTTTTGCGCCTAGCTCCGCGAGCGCCCGATGCCCGGGATTGGGGTGGGCGTTCTCGGACAGGGACTTCCGGTGGAGGTACCAGCGCCACATGGGCTCTGGGTCGCGGGCCCACGCGTCGATGGAGGCCATGGCGTGGGGATCGACGTTTTCCCACACGCCGGTCTGTGCGTCGCGGTAGGTATCGAGGCCGGAGTCAGCGGACATGCCGGCGCCGGTGAAAGCGACGAGATTCTGCGCGTTCACAAGGATGTCGCGGGCGGCGGCAATCATGTCGGTCATGCCCCTATGCTAGTTCTTATGAATTCAGTAGCGGTGTATTGCGGATCGGCCACGGGGGATAATCCGGCGTTTGCGGAAGCGGCACGCCAGCTGGGGGCGGAGCTGGCGCGGAGGGGCATCCGGCTTGTCTATGGCGGCGGCAACGTGGGGCTCATGGGCATCGTCGCGGACGCCGCCCTGGCCGCTGGCGGCGAGGTCGCGGGTGTCATCCCGCACCAGCTCGCGAATCTGGAGATGGCGCACGCGGGGCTCACGGTGCTGGAACGCGTGGATACGATGGCGCAGCGTAAGACGCGCATGGAGGAGCTGGCGGACGGCTTCCTGGCGCTGCCTGGGGGCATCGGCACGCTGGAGGAGCTCACGGAGGTGCTCACCATGCAGCAGCTGGGGAATATTACCGGTCCAGTCGGCCTTATTAATGCGGAAGGATACTGGGGTCCTTTCGTTGCGTTGCTGGAGAATTTCGCGGACAACGGGTTCATTCAGCGGCGTTTCGTCGACGCGCTCATCGTGGAGCCGACTCCTGCGGCTGCGCTCGATGCTTTCGCTGGTTGGGTCCCGCTCGGGTCAAAATGGGATAACGCTTAAGGCACAGTGCGGGTCTCGGGTGGCACTTACCCCTAGGTAGTGGATAGACTTCCGCCTTATGTGTTCTCACCGCCAGCCCTCTTTGTTGGACGCCTCGTGCGATAACTTCGTCCACGATCTCGCCGCGCTCTCGCCCACGACAGCGACGTCTTTGGGCATTCCCGGATTTGACGGCGAACTCGAGGACTTCTCGCCCGAGTACCACGCCGCCGTCGCGGACCGTACGCGCGAGATGATGGCGGACCTGGACGCCTTGGATGACTGCACGGACGAGTCTGATGATGATGACGACTTCGACGACGTCGATTATGTGACCGCCGCCGTCCTGCGCGACCGCCTGTGCCTGGAACTCGACCTCCACCACAACGGCGAGGACCTGCGCGAGCTCAATAACATTGCGTCCCCGGTGCAGACCATCCGCGACACCCTCGTGCTCATGCCGCACGAGACAGCGGAGCAGGTCGATGCTATCCGCTCCCGCATGTCGAAGATCCCGCGCGCGCTCGACGGCTACAAGCGTTCGCTGCTTGAGGCGGCTTCGCATGGCGCGGTGGCGGCCTCCCGCCAAATCAATGAGGTCATTGGCCAGTGCAATGCGCTTGCCGATGGCTCCCTCTTGGAGGGCTTGGGAGTCAACCCTGAGGCCCCAGAGGTCGAGGGTGCCAAGCGCTCCTTCGAGGAGTTCTCCGCCTGGCTGTCTTCCGAGCTGCAGCCGCAAGCCCCGGCTCATGACGCGGTGGGCCGCGAGCGCTACGAGCGTTTCTCCAAGCTCTTTGTGGGCGACGCCGTGGATCTGGACGAGGCCTATGAGTGGGGCCTGGATCGCGTCGCGGAAATTGGCGCGGAGCAGGAAAAGATCGCGCACCAGTTGTACGGTGCCGAATGCTCCCCACGCACCGCGATGCGCAAGCTCAACGGTGAGGAGCGCTACACGCTGCACGGTCGCGAGGAGCTCGTCGCGTGGATGCAGGCGACGGCGGACCGCGTCATTGCGGAGTTGAATGGCACGGAGTTCGATATTCCGGAGCAAGCGCAGACCATTGAGTGCCTCATCGATCCGGCGGGTACCGGTGGCATCTTCTACACCGGTCCTTCGGAAGACTTCTCGCGTCCGGGCCGCATGTGGTGGTCCGTGCCAGCTGGCCAGGACACCTTCCACACGTGGCAGGAGCTCACTACCGTCCACCACGAGGGCGTGCCGGGCCATCACCTGCAGGTCTCCGCGTCGCTGCTGCAGGACGACCTCAATCTGTGGCGCCGCGCCGCCTGCTGGAACTCCGGCCACGGCGAGGGCTGGGCGCTCTACGCCGAGTCGCTTATGGCGGAGCTTGGCCACATGGATGATCCGGGATACCGCATGGGTCTGCTCGACGCGCAGAAGCTGCGCGCCGCCCGCGTCGTCGTCGACATCGGACTCCACTTGGGCAAGCAGATGCCGGACGGTTCTGGCATCTGGGACAAAGCGCATATGAAGACCTACCTGCGCGAGCACACCGCCATGGATGACGCGAACCTTGCGTTCGAGGTCAACCGCTACCTCGGCTGGCCGGGTCAGGCTCCGTCCTACGCGCTGGGCGAGCGTCTGTGGCACCAGACTCGCGCGGATGCGCTGGCGCAGGGCATGAGCCCCAAGGAATTCCATGCGCAGGCGCTGGCGCTGGGCTCGATTCCTATGTCGATTCTGCGCGAGACGATCCTTAATTAGATCTGCATCGTGAATCTAAGGGCCCAGCAGGCCAAGAATTGAGCCTTGAGGTTCACGATTCTTATGCGAAGGCGAGCGCGATGAGGGCGAGCAGGGGGAGGATCCCCTGCTTGACTGCAGCGCCGCGCTTGTCCGGGGAGGTTGCGAGCAGCCATACGGCGGCGGCGAGTATGCTGCCCAGCCCGGCGATGATGAGCGCCGGGCCGGTGGGCGAGCCCCAGAGGGCAAGGCCCACGGCCGTGATAATCGCGAGCATGAGGTTGTAGAAGCCCATGTTGAAGCCGAGCTCCTTGGTGTGCTCGGCTTCCTCTCGGGTGCCGCCGAAGACGCCCAGCGCCTTCGTGGTCCACGCGAAGGACTCCAGGTAGAAGATGAAGACATGGAGCAGGGTCGCGAGGATAGCGAGGACGAACATGATGATGGTCATGTCACCTAGCATGCGCCCAAATTAGATTGTGTACAATTTAACGCCGGAATTTGCCCAGGAGGCGCAGGATCTGTGGCAGGTAGCCGGCGATCACGAGCACGATGATGAGGCGCACGATCTGGACGGAAACTACCGCAGGACCTGCGCCGCCTTCAGCCGAGAGCGCGAGGACGGTTTCGAGCGCGCCGGGCGAGGTCGCGAGGTAGGCCTCGAAGTACGAGATATCGATCCACACGGTGAGTGGCCACGCCGTGAGTGCGCAGACTCCGATGACGACGACGATGAACAGGATGGTCGCGGGCAGCTGCTTGGCAAAGGACTTCAGTGCGGGCAGGGACAGGCCGCCGCCGCAGATCCAGCCGATGGACATAAACGCCATGATCTTGAAGATGTCGAGCGGCTCGAGCGTGTGGCCCTCCGGCAGGAACTGCGCGACGATGACGGTGAGGATGAGGGGGCCGAGCACCGCCGCGGCGGGCAGGTGCGCGAGTTTGCCCAGCTTCTCGCCGCCCACAGCGATGGCGATGGTGAGCAGGACGATCCACCACGTCGTCTCGCCAGCGACGG
This sequence comes from Corynebacterium sp. DNF00584, assembly GCF_001552965.1. Lineage (NCBI taxonomy): Bacteria > Bacillati > Actinomycetota > Actinomycetes > Mycobacteriales > Corynebacteriaceae > Corynebacterium > Corynebacterium sp. DNF00584. The sequence continues at coordinate 27,170 of NZ_KQ959730.1, forward strand.
AGAGGTCGACGCCCTGGCCGGCGGGCGAGTCGAGGAACGCGACCACGAGCGGCAGTGACATGGACACGGCGAGCAGGCGCAGGTACTGCGTGAGTGCGACGTAGCGGTAGTCGGCGCCGAGCTCGCTGGCCAGCGCCGGCATGAGCGAGGCGCCGCCGGGGAGCATGGACAAGATGCCGGTTTCCCACGAGATATCTTTCGGTTGTGCGCGGTGGATGAGCATGCCGCCCACCATGCCCACGAGCACGCTCACCAGCGACATCGTCACGGCGGCGGGCAGGTAGCCCACGACTTGCCCGAAGGGCACGAGCGTGAGCGGGATGGCGGCCATCATGCCGATGAAGCCACGGGCGAGCGCGTAGAACTGCTTGTTGACGGGCAGCTCCTCGCCGGTGGTGAGCGCCATCGCGCCGGAGACCACAATCGCTGCAAGAATCCACGCCGCGGGCACGTGCAGGTACGTAAATATCGCACCCAAGGCAAGTGACCCAGGAACGATAATCGCCCAACGCGCGTGAACAGACATGGCGTCGAGTTTAATGGGTGCCATGGAGATTGCAGCAGGAGGTTGGGCGGTCCTCGTCGGCGGCGCGGCGGTCGCCGGATGGATCGATGCCGTCATCGGCGGCGGCGGGCTGGTCCTCATTCCGCTCATTCTGGCGGTGGCGCCGCAGCTGGCGCCCGCTGCGGCGCTCGCGACGAACAAGCTGGCGGCGGTGTCGGGGACGGCATCGGCAGCCTTCACGCTCGTGCGCAAGGTCCGCCCGCCGGCCCGTGAATTGATTCCCATGGGGATCATCGCCGCGCTGTCCTCCGGCCTGGGCGCGCTCCTCGTCTCCATGCTCGACAAGTCCGTCATGCGGCCGGTCATTATCGTGTTGATGGTTGTTGTGGGCCTCTTTGTCGCGTTCAAGCCGAGCTTCGGCTCCGGCGACTCCGACGGGATCCACGCCGGATGGCGCGTGGTCGCGGGGCTTGCCGCAGTTGCCGCGATCGCCTTCTACGACGGCATTTTCGGTCCCGGCACCGGCATGTTCCTCATCATGGCGTTCACCGCAATTTTCTCGCAAAACTTCCTACGCTCCGCTGCGATGGCCAAGGTCGTCAACACCTGCACCAACCTAGGCGCACTCGTCGCATTCATCGCCGGCGGCCACGTGCTCTGGGGGCTGGGCATCGTCCTCGCGCTCGCCAATATCGCCGGCGCACAGCTCGGCGCCCGCACCGTCCTAGGTGGCGGCACGAAGCTCATCCGCTACGCGCTTCTCACGCTTGTTATCGTCATGAGCCTCTATTTGTCCTGGCAGCAGTGGAGCTAACTGCCCCGCTCGTGGGCTACGCCTTTTCCTTGGGGTTTAAAAATAAAAGCCCTTAGTTCTTGTTGAGTGGATTTTCGGTATGTTCCCGCCTGCTGAAATTCTGCAGTACAGCGCCCGCGTCTCTGAGCGCGGGCGTCTTTCTTATTTCATGCGGTTCTTCGTCCGGGCTGTCGCCGGTGCCGTCCACGGATCCTCCGGCCACGGGTGCTTGGGGTAGCGCCCGCGCATCTCGGAGCGCACGCCCTGGTACGGCCCCGCCCAAAAACTTGCCAGGTCGTCCGTCACCGCGAGGGGCCGGCCCGCGGGGGAGAGCAGGTGGAACTGGACTCGATGGCCGCAGTATTCGGGGGACTCCGCCAGACCAAAGCACTCCTGCAGCTTGATGTGGACAATCGGGCGTTCGCCCGTCCAGTCGATGCGCGCGTCGCGGCCGCTGGGCACCGCGAGCCGCTCCGGCGCGAGCTCGTCCAGGTGCGTCGCTTCCGGCCACGGCAGCAGGCGTTGCAGCGCAGGGTACATGTCGACCTGGGCAATCGGCGTGCCGTCGGCAATCTTTCGCAATTCCGGCGCGAGCCACACCGCGAGATTCTGTGCCTCGAGGTCGGGCCAGGGCTCGCCGTAGAAATCGTGCAGGTGGCGCAGACGGTCGCGCAGGAGCTGGGCCTTCTCGGAGAAGTGGAAATCATCCAAGTTGATACCGGCAGCGAGCGCGTCGGCCGCCGCCTGTCCCGTGACCTTGACCGGAGTGGAGGAGAGCTCAATGGCTCCGGCACGCTTGACCTTCCGGCCGCGGACTTTCCCTCCGTTGAGCTGTGCGACGACCTCCTCTGTGATGCCGATCGCGTCCAGGGCTTCGGCCTCCTCGATACGTGCGGCCGCGCGGACGATGGCGTTGCCAGCGTGCGACAGGGAGACCTCCGCGATGGCGAGCCACGCGGAGCCGAGGAGCGACGAGTCGCGGACTTTCGCGCGTGTGCCGCTGGCGAGGAGATACTCGTCGTCCTTCATGCGCTTGGCGACCTGCTCGGGGAAGGCCGCGGCGACGACGGCGCCCGGCGTGGTCGGTCCCTTGTCCTCGACGAGCCGCTCGAGGCGCTGCGTTTCTCGCTTGGGTGCGCTCAGCTTTCCGATGTCCCCTCGCGCGTCGTTGCTTACGATCGCCACCGTCGGCGCCGCGCGGCGTCCCAACTTGAGCAGCGCCGCGCCCAGCCGCGGGTCTGTGGGCAGGATGGCGAGCTTCTCGCCGAGCGGGGTCACGGCACCTGCGGACCTCGCACCGAGTGCTTCGAGGGCGCGGTGGGCATCGGCAAGCGCGGCCTTCGGTGGCGGATCGAGGAGCGGGAAGTCGGGGCCCGCGCCCCACGCGTCCATGAAGAGCGCGGCCTGTGTGAGATCGGCGCTCAAGATTTCCGGCGTGATGTGAGGGCTGAAGTGTTGGTAGTCCTCTGCGGAATAGCAGCGAACGACGTGGCCAGGAGCCTCGCGGCCCGCACGGCCGGCGCGCTGATCGGCGCTCGACTTCGACGTGGAGACCGTCACCAATCCGGACATGCCGCGCTGCGCGTCGCGCCGGGGCACGCGCGAGAGGCCTGCGTCGACGACGGTGCGCACGCCCGGCACCGTGAGCGAGGACTCCGCGATGGAGGTCGCGACGACGATGCGCTCTCCGTCGGTGTAGAGCGCCGCGTCCTGTTCTGCCGTGGTCTGCTGGCCGTGGAGGGGATACACGTTGGTCTCGTGATGCGCCAGCAGCACGTCTGCGACCTGATTGACTTCCCGCAGGCCGGGGACGAAGACGAGGGTGGAGCCGGGGTTCTTCTGGTGCGCTGCTTTCGCGGTGCGCGCGACCTCCTGGTAGAACTCTCGGGTGCCTGCAGCTCGGCCATTGAGCGGTGCGTAGCTGGTCTCCACCGGGTACGTCACGGCCTCAGTGGTGTGGATCGGTGCAGTGCCGAGAAGACGCGCGAAGCGCTCCGCGTCGACGGTCGCAGACATGGCGACCACACGGAAATCTTCTCTTAGTGTCGCAAGTTCGACGCACATGGCGAGGACAAGATCCGTGTCGAGCTGACGCTCGTGGACCTCATCGAGCGCGACCGCGGACACGCCTTCAAGCTCCGGATCCTTGAGCAGTCGACGCAGCAGTACGCCCGGCGTCACGAACTCGACGCGGGAGCCCTTCGTGGACTCGCCTCGGATGGCGTAGCCGACCTGCTCGGGTGTGCCGGAGAGCGCCGCGAGGCGATTCGCGGCGGCGCGGACCGCCACGCGCCGGGGCGCAGTGACGATGACCTTGCCGTCTACTTGATTAGACAGCGCCGGCGGGACGAGCGTGGTCTTACCCGTGCCGGGCGGTGCTTGGACCACGACGTGGCCGGTGCTGGGCAGGCTGCCGATGGTCTTGGCAACAGGCAGACCCGCGCCGATGGATTGAAGATCAAACATTAGAAAGGAGATTCGCCCGCCCCAAAGCCCTCGACGGGGCCGTCAAGATCGACGCGCTCGAGGTTCTCACCCTCGAGCTTGCGCACCACGCGGCCAGGCGCGCCGAGAACCAACGAATTATCTGGGATGTCTCGCGTGACGAGCGCGCCCGCGCCCACCACGCAATTTTCGCCAATCGTCACGCCCGGCATGACGGTGACGTTCGCGCCGAACCATGTGTTGCGGCCGACCGTGATCGGCTTCGCGATTTCCCAGCCGCCCTCGCGCATCTCATGGTCGTTTACCGGGTGGCCGACGGTGATGAGCGAGCAGTTTGGGCCGATCATGACTCGCTCGCCGAGCGTCACCGTTGCCTGCGCCAGGATGGTCGCGCCGAAGTTGATGAACACCCCCTTGCCGCATACGAGGTTGCGGCCGTACTCCAGATTGAGCGGCGCATGCATGCCGGGGACCTCAGATTCCTCCGGGAGGATTTCGTGCAGGATTTCCTTTGCGCGCTCGTGGTCCACATTTCCCAGCTCGTTGAACTGCTTGACGAGCGTGAAAGTGCGCGCGTGTTCCGCGCTCGCTTCCGGGTCCGTGCCCGGCAGATGCCACTGGCCGCTGGTCTGACGTTCCCACGTTCCGAATTGCTGCAAGTCCATGGGGCACATTCTACGGGTGCGGTCGTGAGTGCTACTACGCCCAGCGATGCGTGCTGCTTTCCTCTAGGATTCTTTGACAAGCCATGGTTTCTGGGGACATGACTCGGGTTTGGCAGCCTACGGGGCATTTCACTTGATCAGTCGGGACTGGCCTGAATGGTGTCCTCGCCATAAAGCCGACCACGGGGCCGTTGATGCCTATAGGGCGCTTGAGGCGTTGTGATGGTCTGGCTGCGAAAAGGGAATCGTCTTTCTGGATGAATGAATTGCAAGAGCTCCTGCGGTTCGTTATGAACTGCAGGAGCTCCGCGGGGCAAGACTCCCGACCCAGCAACGTGGCTGGAAGGACCCTTGCAATACTGGTAATTCTACGCGATAAATTCCCACGATCAATCGTCGCGTCGTGGTGGTGCGTAACGGGAAACGTCAAATCCCAAAAAGTGATTGGATGGATCCATGCTTTTTGATTCGCTCCCGCGCCCTGCGGTGAAGGTCGCGCCGGGCGTGGCGCACCTGCCGGGGTGGCTGGATATCGACCAGCAGCGCGCGCTCGTGGAGGAGTTTCGCGAGACGGCGCGGGCTTACGCAGGCACGCCGATGGGCATGTACAAGCCGCAGCTCAAGTCCGGGCAGATGAGCGTGTTTCAGCTGCATGTGGGGCGTTTCTGGCACTACGCGAGCTACCGCTATGTCAACAATATTGAGGGCACGCAGGTGCCGCCCATGCCCGAGTCGCTGGCGGGGCTGGCTCCTGCGGCGTTGCGGGCGGCGGCATCGGTAAGCGCGGAGCTCGAACCCTGGGTCGAGGGCTACGTCCCGCAGATGGCGCTTATCAATTACTACCCGCCGGGCTCGGCGATGGGCATGCACGTCGACGACTTCGAGGAGTCCGAAGCACCCGTGATTTCACTGTCCATCGGCGACGAGGCGCTGTTTCGGATGGGAAACACGGACAACCGTAACAAGCCGTGGGATGACATCATGGCGTGCTCGGGCGACCTCATCGTCTTTGGTGGGCCGAAACGCTTTGCGTACCACGGCATCGTGCGCGTGGACGACGGGACGCTGCCGGAAGGCTGTGGCCTGCGCGAAGGGCGGATCAACATCACCATTCGGCAGGTGGATGCGGCGCCGCGGACTCCCGAATAATTCATCGGTCTGGCTACGGATAACCGCGTACCATGTGGGAAAAGATCTCATGTACACGCAGCGAAAGGACCCTGAACCATGGCAATCCCGGCAGATAAGAAGGTAGCGGTCGTCACGGGGGCGTCCTCCGGTATCGGTGAAGCTTCGGCTCGCGCGCTGGCCAGCGATGGCTGGCACGTGGTCGTCGCGGCGCGTCGCATGGATCGCCTAGAGAAGCTCGCCGAGGACATCGGTGGCACGGCGGTGCAGCTCGACGTGACGGATCAGAAGTCCGTGGACGCGCTGGCCGAGGTGCTCCCGCGTGTCGATCTGCTGGTCAATAACGCCGGCGGTGCGAAGGGGCTTGAGCCGCTCGCGGAGACGAAGATTGAGGACTGGCAGTGGATGTTCGACACGAATGTCCTGGGCACCGTGCGCGTGACGCAGGCGCTGCTGTCCAAGCTCGAGGCGGCCCCGGAGAACTCCGGTCTCATTATCAACATGGGCTCCGTTGCGGGCTGGAATGTCTACGAGGGCGGCTCCGCGTACAACAACGCGAAGCACGGCGTGCGCGTCATTTCGCGCGCGCTGCGCATCGAGAACCACAACGTCCGCGTCACAGAGCTGGATCCGGGCCGCGTGGCCACGGAGGAGTTCTCGCTCAACCGCTTCCGCGGTGACGCGGGCAAAGCCGCCGCGGTCTACGACGGCGAGGTCAACCTCACCGCTGAGGACATCGCGGAGGCTGTGCGCTGGGTGGCCTCGCTGCCCGCGCACTTCAACATCGACGTCATGACGCTCAAGCCGCGCACGCAGAGCTAGTGCCGCTGTCTACGCTGGCCGCCCGCTTGGGAGTGTGGGTGGCCGTCCTCGTCGTGCCCGGGCCCGACATCGTGCAGGTCATGCGCGTCGCCCCGCGGTCCATGATGCGGTGGATCGCGCGGTGGAGCGCCCACATCGACGTCGTGGCGGGTGTGATCTTTGTCGTGCTCGGAGCCGTCATGGTGGGGGAGGGATTCGGTAGTCTGAGGGCATGATTTTTACGACCACGAATAACGTTGAAGGCCACGAAATCACTTCATACATTCGGGTGATTGCGGGCGAGACCGTCACCGGCATCAATTTCCTCAAGGACCTGGGCGCGTCCCTGCGCTCCTTTACCGGCGGACGCTCCGCGGGTTACGAGGACGAGGCTGTCAAGGCCCGTGAGTCCGCGCTCAACGAGCTGTGGAACCGCGGCGCGGAGCTCGGTGCCGATGCCGTCGTGGGCATCGCTTTCGACTACTCGCCCATGGGCGCCAACAACGACATGCTTATGGTCACGGCCACCGGCACGGCCGTGAAGCTGCGCCCGCTGAACTAAGCATGCGCCGCCCACAGCGGGTTGAGGCACGCTGGTTGCCGAAAACCCTGTCGTGGCAGGCGTGAGAAGAAGATTTTTGGCAGCCGCGGGGGTGTGCGGCGCGGGCCGCTAGACTGGCACGCATGCTAGAAGTCTCAATCAAAGGCGAGTCCATCAAACTCGGCCAGTTCATTAAGCTGGCCAGCCTCGTGGCCACGGGCGGCGAGGCCAAAGAACTCATCGCCGAAGGTGCGGTGACCGTCAACGGCGAGCCGCAGACCGCACGTGGCCATGCGGTGCACGTGGGCGACGAGGTGTGCATCGGCGACGCGTGCGCGCGCGTCATCGCGCAGGACGACGAGGACGATGACTACTTCGACGAGGCCACGGCCGATGACGATTTTGATCCCGAAAAGTGGAGGAACATGTAATGCCCGCATTCGAAGCTGAAGTGGGCATGCCCTACTGGATTGACCTCACCACGGCGGATACGCGCAAGTCGGCGCGTTTCTACGAAGAAGTCTTGGGGTGGGAGGTTTCCCTCGCAGGCTCGGGAAACCTCGACGCACGCGGATATCGAATGGCCCGCATTCAGGGCCTGCCCATCGCCGGCATGATTCCGCAGCCCGAGGAAGGCAGCATGCCGGATACGTGGGTGACGTACTTCTTGTCGCGGAATATCGATGAGGATTTGGCGAAGGTGGAAAAGCTGGGCGGGCGCGTGCTCGTTCCGGCGCAGCCGGTAGAGCTGGGTCATATGGCGCTCGCCGTCGACACAGCTGGCGGCATGTTTGGGCTCATCCAGCCGGGCGGTGCGGACCAGTTCGTCGCGGGCGGCGAGCCGGGTACCCCGGTGTGGCATGAGCTCACGGCCACGGCGAACTTCCAGCAGGCGTTGGACTTCTACGGCGAGCTCTTCGACTGGGAGATTCGCACGCAGACCGGCCCGGAGATGGACGGCATCGTCTACGCCACCGCCGAGGAAGACGGCGCGCCATTCGCGGGCTTCTGGAACGCGCAGGGCCAGTTCCCGCCGCAGGTCCCGAGCTTCTGGCAGACGTATCTGGGCGTGCGCGATGTGGAGGCCGCCGCGAAGAAGGCCGTGGAGCTTGGCGGCGAGATTATCCGCGAGCCGTGGGATTCGCCGTTTGGCCGCATGGTGCTGCTCGCGGACTCGACGGGTGCGACCGTAACGCTCACCGAGGTTGAGGATGCGCCGGAGGAAGACCCGCGCGAGTCGGACGATCTGCTTGACCTCTAAAAAGACCTCTAAAAGGACCTCTCAGAAGGGGGCCTGGGTGGAAGGCGTGCCGCCGCGCTCGGAGAAGGCGAAAGCCAACGTCGAGCGCGTGCAGGCGCTTGTGCAAAGCATTCCCCCGGGCAACGTTACAACCTACGGGGAGATCGGCAAGGCCACGGGCGTCGGTGCGCGTTACGTCGGCTGGGTCATGCGCGTGCACGGCGCGGATCTTCCCTGGTGGCGCGTGCTGCGTGCGGACGGTTCTCCGCACGACCCGGAGCGGGTCTGGCCGCGCTGGGAGGACGAGGGCATCGGAAGGCTAGCGTCCGGAAAGGCGGACATGCGGGCGCATGGGCTGGACGCGCGGGACCTGCGCGCGCTGGTTGGCAGGAAAGAGGACTAAGGTTTCCGGCATGCTCAAACGCGCTCTTCCTGTTCTCGTTGCCTCCCTCGTGCTGGGCTCCGCCCCGGCCGTCGCCGCCACTACCCTCGATCCCGCCGCCGTTGCCGCGCGCACGCAGGTCACGCTGCGCTACAACAATGGTGTGGTGGTCTCTACCGCGAACTCGCACGAGTCGCGCCCGGCGCTCTCGCTGGTCAAGCTCTATCTGGGCTACTGGGTGCTGCACCACGGAGCGCCTGAGGATAAGGCCCGCGTGGAGAACATGATCCGCTACAGCGAAGACGCCACCGCGTCCGACCTGGACCGCAAGTACCCGCAGGCGATTCCGGAGGTCATTCGCCAGTTCGGCCTGAACGAGACCCATTACCGGGGGCACTGGGGCAACACCACGACCTCTACGGAGGATCTCGCGCGCTTTACCTCGATTATGGTCGGCGACCCGGTGGCGCAGCCCATCGTCACCGGCATGCGCACCGCCGCGCCCGTCGCTGCGGATGGCTACAAACAGGACTACGGCACGTCCCGAATTCCGGGGATTATCGGCACGAAGTTCGGCTGGTCCGACGCACGTGACGTCAATGCGACCGTCTCGCTGGGCAACGGCTTTGTCATCGCGGCGAATACCTATGGCTCGGCCGCGGACCTCACCTTCGACGTCCTGCGCGCCGTGCGTGTGACGCCGGACGGTGCTCCGGCTCCCGCACCGCTTCCCGATGCCCCCGCCACCCGCCAGCCCTCGCAGCTCGAGGCCTCCATCCTGCCGGGCATCCCCGTGCAGTTCCGTGCCCAGGCGCGCCAGTTCATCCGCAACGCGGAGGACCAGGTCGCCGCGACCCAGGCGCAGGCCTGTGCGGCGCTGGCCCAGGCTGGGTCCTCAGGCTCTTCGCAGGTCTGCTAGCTCACGGAGTCGATGGCGCGCTTGCCGGTAAGCAGGTCTGCGCCGGTGCGTTCGCGGTAGGCCTTGATGGCCTTGATGGGTTCGCCCTGCGCGACGAGCGTACGCTCGGCGTCGCTCACGCCGTAGGCGTTGACGTCTTCTGCGGTGAGGCCGAGACGCTGCGTGAGATCCTCGATGACGGCGGCTTGGCGCTGCACTTCGGCGCGCAAGCGCTTTACTTCGGCTGCGTTATTGAACCAGGCGAGCATGATGTTCTCCTTGACTTAGACGGCACGGCTAAACGCGGTGGCGCGCGCGACGAGTTCGGGCTCGGGGCGAATGCCAGTGTAGAGCACAAACTGCTCGAGGGCCTGCAGGCTCATGACCTCGGCGCCGGTGATGATGATTTTCTCGAGTTCCTGCGCGCGGGCGAGCAGCGGCGTGATGGTGGGGCGGGGTACGACGTCGAAGACGACCTCGGCCGCCTGGACTGCGGCGTCGGGCACGGGCAGGTCGGCCGCTTCCGGACCGCCCTCCATGCCGATGGGCGTGCAGTTGATGATGAGCTGTGGTGTGAGCGAACCAAGCTGGGGCGCGTACCCGAAGCCGTACTTGTCCGCGAGCGCAGGGCCCGTGGTGGTGTTACGGGCGACGACGGTGACGTGGGTGAAGCCCTCGTCGCGCAGGGCAGCGACGGTGGCCTTGGCCATACCGCCGGAGCCGAGGACGACGGTCTCGAGCGCTGGGTCGAGCTGGTTGGAACGCAGCAAGGAGACGATGGCGAGGTAGTCCGTGTTGTAGGCCTTCAGATGGCCGTCCGTGTTGACGATGGTGTTGACGGACTCGATGACCTCGGCGGACGGATCCATCTCGTCGACGAGGGCGATGACGTCTTCCTTCCACGGCATGGAAATCGCGGCACCCCGGATCTGCAGGCCACGCACGCCGGCGATTGCCTGCTGGATGTCGTCCGTCGTGAACGCTTTGTAAACGTAGTTGAGCTCGAGCGCGTCGTACAAGTAATTGTGGAAGCGCGTGCCCGTGTTGCCAGGGCGGCCGGACAGCGACAGGCACAGCTGCGTGTCCTTCGTGATGCCGCCGGCGACGAGACGCGGCGAGTCTGTGTTGAGTGATGCTACGGCCGGGATTTCAGTCATGACGCCCAGTGTAACCAGACTTCCCACGGCGCCTCGCGGAGCTTAGTGGTGCTCGACCTGCTTGATTTCTTCGGACATGTCGCGGCCCAGATCGGCGGCGCTGAATTCGTCCGTGAGCGGCAGGCGCAGCTGCAGATCCGTGCACAGGCACAGCTCGACGGTGCCTTCCTCGAGGACGAAGTCCACGAGGTGGCCGCCCCAGGTGCGCTCGTCGTTGATGACGTGGGCGTGGCAGCCGGCCACGGAGATGGCGGCCTCGTAGAGCGGCGTGCGGAACCCGGCGATGGTGCCCGTGAAATTGTCGAGCCGCACGACCTCCTCGCCGTCCGTGGCCTCGACCATGGGGCGGTAGGGCTGCTCCTGGCGTTCCACGGTGCGCGCGCTGGCCCAGCTAAAACGGCCGGTAACGCGCAGGGCGTACATGTAGTTGGAGCTGGGAATGAATCCGTCTACGACCTTGGAGAATTCCTCACGCGTGAGCGGGCCGGTGAGTTCCTCGCGGATAGAGGGCACGAAGTTGGTGACCACGGCATAGGGCGTGCGCTCGTCGAGCGGGGGTTCGGTGACGGAGCCATCGGAGCGCAGGCGGTAGCAGCGCCCATCGAGGATGACCATCTCGCCGTCGAGGCCGTTGAAGGTGCCAATGCCAAAGGAGCCGTGACCGAGGAGCTCGGACAACATCATCTCGTCCTCGTAGACGCCCTGGGCGAGAGAGGTGATGAGGCTGGTTTGGAAGATGGCGTGGCGCGTGTGGTGCATGCGTTCCAGCTTAGACGCGGGTCCGCAACTCCTTCACGGCCACGTAGCCCGGATCCGCCGCTGCGAGACGCCGCGCGCGGTGCACGAGCAGGAAAACTGTGGGATAAGTAAGAAGTGCGGAACACACCATGGGGGCGTAGACCCACCACGCGTCCGTGTCGAGCGTGATGTTCCACAGGAAGTGGCCCGCGAAGGCGAAGGCGAGGAAACCCGCGGCAACGCCCACGCGGCGCAGGCGCGACCACTCGGCGGCGTAGAGCGCCCAGCCCACACCCCAGCCGGCGATGGCCGTGAAGACGACGTGGAGGCAGGGCCCAGCGATAACGCGCAGGCCCCACATGGCCCAGAAGCCGCCCCAGTCCGAGACCGGATCCATGAGCGCTCCCATAAACGAGTACAGGAGATTCTCGGTGGTCTCGAAGCCCAGGCCCACGACGGCGCCGGCAAGGAACCCATGCCACGGGCGGCGCAGCTCACGGAAGGACAGGAGCAGAAGGAACACGCCCAGGGCCTTCGCCGGTTCTTCCGGGTAGGCGCCGCCGAAGGAGGCGATGAGGGGATCCCAGCGCCAGTGGTCGATGATGTCGAACCACCCCAGCCCTGCAGCGGAGACGACGCCGAAGGACGTTCCCGAGCCCCAGAGCAGCGCGGCGACGACCCACGCGCGCCCGCCCGGCCACGCCGGCCGGGTGAGGTGGAGCAGCCACAGGACTATCGCGGTGTAGAGGGCGGCGAGGGCCGAGCCCGCCAGCGCGAGCCCCGGCAGCACAAAGAAAACAGGAAACACGAAGAGGGCCAAGACCACAATGCCCAGGCCCAGACCAGCCCAGAGGACCCCGCGGGCGGCGCGACTCATACGTTCACCGCCTGCGGAAGCGCCGGCTCAAAGCCGTCGTGGGAGTCGATGTGCGCGAGCTCGTCCGTGATCGTCGCCGGCAACGCCTCGCCGGTCGCTGCCTGCCACGTGGGAGCCAGGACAGAGGCCGCGTCCGCGCCCTCAAAGGTGACGACGAAGGCCGTGTTCTCTTCTGGGGCCTCGTTTGGGGCGGGGAGGATGAGGGCTGCGGCGCCGGTGGGGGCATCGGCAAGCACGAGGGTCGAGCCGGAGACTGCGACGGGGCCAGCAGGGTCCGTGCCGAACGCGATATTGCGCAGGGCGCGCCGGGCGGCGAGCTCTGCGTCCGCGACGCCGGGAGTCTCCGTGACCGTGACGGTCGTATCCCCGCAATACCAGCCCTCAGAAGGCAGCAATCCGGCCGTGGGCGTGCACTCCATGGGCACGGCGACGTCTCCAATGACCAGTGGCTCCGCCGGGCGGAGTTGGTCTGGAAGCGTGAGCCAATAGACCGTGGGCGCAAAGAGCAGGACCGCGGCGCTCAGCAGCACCGCAGTGAGCCCTGCCCCCATGCGCGGGGGCTGGAGACGATAGGAGAAAGCGGGAGCGGACATGGCGTCCACCTTAGCTATTAAGCTTGGGCGGCATGAATGACCTTTACCAGTTTCTGAATGGGCCCTGGCTGGCCACGCACGAGATCCCCGCGGACCGCGCGGTGGACGGTACGTTCCATAAGCTGCGCGATGACGCGGAGGAGATGGAGCACGAGATTGTGAAGAACGATACCGGCCGCGCCGGGAAGTTCTACGCCGCGTTTATGGATGTCGACGCGCTCAACGCCGCGGGCGTGGCTCCGCTCGACGCGGACCTCGACCGCCTCGCCGTGGCGGATACACAGGAGCTCGCGCGCGTGTTGGGTGAGCTGGACCGACTCGGGATTGGTAGCCCAGTGGCTGCCTACATTGAGAAGGACCCGGGCGGCACTGATGCGATTGCGACGCTTATCCAGTCGGGCCTCGGCCTGCCGGATGAGGCCTACTACCGCGAGGAGGCCCACGCGGAGACCCTCAAGGCCTACCGCGCGCACGTGGAGCGCATGCTTGGCTTCCTCGATTCCGGCCGCATCTTTGGTTTGCCTGCCGATGCCGCCGCCACCCGCATCGTCGCACTTGAGACCTCCATCGCGGCTGGTCATTGGGACGTCGTCGCCTCCCGCGACGCTGTGAAGACCTATAACCCGACCGAGTTCACTGATCTGCCCGAGCACGTGCAAGAGATCCTGCGCGGCGCCCGGTTCCCTGAGTCCCGCGTCGTTGTCGCACAGCCGTCCTTCCTCACGCACCTGGATTCGCTGTTTACCGCAGACCGCATTGCGGACTGGCAGCTGTGGGCAACATGGCACATCCTGCGCGGCCGCGCGGCCCTGCTCACCGAGGAGATTTCTAAGGCCAACTTCGCTTTCTACGGCACGACGCTCACCGGTGCCACCGAGCAGCGCGATCGCTGGAAGCGTGCCCTTGGTCAGGCCGGCTACGTGGGCCAGGAGATTGGCAAGGCTTACGTGGACAAGCACTTCCCGGCCTCGTACAAGGAAGAGATGCTTGAGCTGGTCTCTTACCTGCTCGACGCCTACCGTTCCCGTATTTCCGAGCTGCCGTGGATGACCGCCGAGACCCGCGAGCGCGCCCTGGAGAAGCTGGGCAAGTTCAACGCGAAGATCGGTTACCCGGATAAGTGGCGCTCGTACGAGGGCCTGGAGCCCACGGACGACGCCGTCGAAAACGACCGCCGCGGCTCCGCCTTCTCGCACGACTATGAGCTGGCCAAGATGGGCAAGCCGGCCGACCGCACGGAGTGGTTCGCCACCCCGCAGACCGTCAACGCCTTCTACAACCCGGTGGCCAACGACATCACGTTCCCCGCTGGCATCCTGCGCCCGCCGTTCTTCACCGCGTCCGCTGAGGGCGGTGACGTCGCGGAGAACTTTGGCGCCATCGGTGCCGTCATCGGCCACGAGATCGGCCACGGCTTCGACGACCAGGGCTCCCAGTACGACGGCGACGGCAACCTCACCTCCTGGTGGACTGACGAGGACCGTGCCGCGTTTGAGAAGCTCACCGCCAAGCTCGTGGATCAGTATCAGGGCCAGGTGCCCACCGTGCTCAAGGAAGCCGGTATCGAGTCTTCCGGCGTGAACGGCGCCTTCACCCTGGGCGAGAACATTGGCGACCTCGGCGGCCTGGGTATTGCCGTCGTGGCGTACAAGAAGTACTGCGTCGATCACGATCTAGACCCGCTCGGTCAGGTCCGGCCCTTCACCGCTGAAGGCGCCGAGCCCGCTCTCGCCGAGCAGGAGTGGAACGGCCTCCAGCGCCTCTTCTTCGCCTGGGCCCGTGTGTGGCGCACTGCCATCCGCCCGGAGATGGCCGCCCAGTACCTCGCCATCGACCCGCACTCGCCGGCCGAGTTCCGCTGCAACCTCATTGTCGCCAATGTCGCGGAGTACTACGAGGCCTTCGACGTGCCTTCCGATGCCCCCACCTACGTCGCGCCCGAGGACCGCGTCACCATCTGGTAGCTCGCTTCGGCGTCCGATAGCCACAACGCCCGAATAAGGTCGAGAATTTTCAATTTTTCGCTTCTTATTCGGGCGTTGTGGCTATTTCTTCTTGTTGCTTGATGTCGTGCTGCTTGATTTCGAGCTGCGCGCCGATGCTAGCGCGTAGACGAACGCGACCGTCGTCACGCCGATGCGCACCCAGTCATTGGGAAACGCGAGGGTGAGGTGTCAGGATTCTTTTTGACACCCCACCCACAACGCCGTGCGGATCTCGGGCAGCGGGCGGGGCGTGGAGGTAGGCCGCCAGGTACTTCTCTCTAGGAGATTTCAAATCCTCGGGGTGAATGCAATGCTCCTTCCAGTCGCATTGCATTCACCACCTGAACCGGCCCCCATTGAAACGAGGAATTTTCGGCAGGAACAGGAACTGCTCAGCTGGCTTCCAGGAAACCAGGCTCGAACTCTCACGACCCTGCCCAGAAATCCGCGCGGTGCGTGCAGGTGGGTGTCCTTAAATAAGTCTCATACCCGAACATCACGTATAAGAGGACTCCCATGCAGCGCTTGACCTTGCGCACAAAGATCATCGCCGGCATCGTCGCCGGTGCTACCGCCATTTCCCTGGCCGCGTGCAGCGCGAACGACACGACCAGCACCGCATCCGCCACGTCCGTGCAGACCACGCAGCTCGCCGATCTCCTTGAGGACACCACCGACGTCGGCGCGGACAACCCCGACCTTTTTGATCTGTCGCAGTCCCACGAGGTTTCCCTCGATATTGACCAGGACGCCATCGACACCATGCTTGAGGACTACCAAAGCGGCGACGAAAAGACCTGGGTGAAGGCCAACATCACGATTGACGGCACGACCATCGAGAATGTCGGTGTGCGTCTCAAGGGCAACTCCTCCCTGCGCACTCTCGGCGGCAACTCCGGTATGCCGGGCGGCGGACAAGCGCCTGGTGAGAATGCCGACGGTCAGGCTCCCGCAGGAATGCAGATGCCCACGGACGGCGAGAAGCCCACCCCGCCCGACAGTGGTCAGGGTGGCCCTGGCGGGGCCCCGCAAGGCGGCGGCATGTCCGGCTCCAGCATCGACGAAAGCGACGTGACCACCTGGCCGTTGCTCATCAGCTTCGACAAGTATGAGGACGGCCGCGTCTACCAAGGCATGTCCCAGTTCTCGCTGCGCTCGGGCATTCCGTCGCTCAACGAGGCGACGGCGCTCTCGGCCACCGCCGAAACCGGTCAGGCCTCGCAGCGCTACACGTACCTCACGTATTCGGTCAATGGCGGCGAGACGCTTACTCGCATCGCACTGGAGAACCCGGACGAATACTACGCGGCCCGCCTTGGTGACGGCATCCTCTACAAGGCGGACTCCGAAAGCTCCTTTACCTACCAGGGCGATGACCCGGAAACCTACGAGGATCAGTTCAAGATCGAGTCCAAGGATGACGACGTGGAGAAGGAACAGCCCATCGTGGATCTGCTCAAGTGGATGGACTCCGCCGACGACACCGAATTCGACGCGCACCTCGAGGATTACGTCGACGTCGACTCCTTCGCGAAGTACCTCGCCACCCAGAACCTGCTCGTCAACAGTGATGACATGGCCGGCCCCGGCAAGAATTACTACCTCTGGTACGACAATGAGACGAAGAAGGTCTCCGTCGTGTCGTGGGACCTCGACATGTCGATGCAGAATAATGCGGAGCAGTCCCCGGACGAGTCCGCATCCATGGGTGGCGGCCGCCGCCAGCAGGCCCAGCCTTCCGATGCCGCCACCTCCACCACCGCAGACGCCGCAGCCACCCAGACCGCAGACATTCAGGAGCAGCAGGGCGGCATGATGAGCGGCAACGAGCTCAAGACGCGCTTCCTGGCGTCCGAGAAGTTCAAGGCCGTCTATGACCAGGCGTACTGGGACCTCTACGAGCAGATCTATGGCTCGGGATTCGCTGAAAAGACGCTGGAGAACCTGCGCTCGCAGGTTCCGGCGACGGACGGGACGCCACAGTCAGACATCGACTCGGCCGCAGACAAGCTGCAGGAATTCATCACGCAGCGCAAGGACTATCTGGCCACTCAGAAGGCCTAGGCCTTGCGTCGCGAGGCGCGCGGAACGACGGCACCAGCGAGGTAGTCGGCGCCGGT
This sequence comes from Corynebacterium sp. DNF00584, assembly GCF_001552965.1. Classification (NCBI taxonomy): domain Bacteria; kingdom Bacillati; phylum Actinomycetota; class Actinomycetes; order Mycobacteriales; family Corynebacteriaceae; genus Corynebacterium; species Corynebacterium sp. DNF00584. The sequence goes on from NZ_KQ959730.1 coordinate 44,038, forward strand.
TTCGTGATCAATGACGCGTAATTGGCCGGGGGCCTTTGGCTCGTCGATGAGGGTGGAATAGCAAAAGAACTCGCCCTCGCCGCCGGTGCCATAGGCGGTAAAACGCTGGGGGATGTCGTTGTCCTCGCGGTCGACGAAGCCCGCGGATACGTCCGATTCTTCGACGATCCTCTTGAACTCAGCCTTTGCCACGCGGTCATCGGCGCCGAAGGCGACGGAGCGCTCGCCGAGCACGGAGTGATCCATGCGTGCGATTTCCTTCTTGGTGGCGTTATCCGCGGCGCGATAGGAGAGGAAGAGCTGGCCCAGCTCGCCGGAGAAGGTGCGGCCGATGATGACCTCGATGCCCACCTCGCCGTCCGGATCCACCGCGCGATACGAACCGAGACGCTCGGTGATGGTGGAAAACTCGGCGCACAGCTCGTCCTTGGTGGGCGAGAGGGTGGCTTCGGGGTGCACGGTCGCTTCAGTCATGCCGGCCAGCTTAGCGCGCCGGGGAGGTAGTCTGGGCCCATGACTGACAAGCAACCGCAGGAAGTACCGCACGCCGAACTGGCCGAAGGCCAGTCTTGGGAGATTGGCGGCCAGGACCGCCAGCTCAGCGAGAATGAACAGCTCGAGCAGCTGGGATCGTACATCGATGCGCACTATGAGCTGCCGGACTTCCGTCCGCCGTGGGCCGGTGGCGGCTCGCCGGAGGCGGATAATTACTGTGCGAAGCTGCCGGATCGCATTGTCCAGGCCTCCATGATGGTGTTGGGGACGGCGGTGGACCACTCCATGCCGGGCACGGCGTTTACGGACGGCGTGACCGTGAGCGATAACGAGCACGGCCGCGTCTTTACCCCGAGCGATCCGAACGGCACGTACGCTGTGTCGCTGCATTCGGGCGGCTGGTGGCGCGGCGACGGTCAGGCGCTCGAGATGCAGTGGCGCCCCGAGGTCGCGGCGGCCGCGCAGCTGTCCGGAACGACCATCGTGGACATTGATTACCCGCTGGCGCCGGAACACACCGTGGATGACATGGTGAAGGTCGTGCAGGCGGCCATCGATGCGCTGCCCGGACACGTGACCGTGTGGGGTTATTCCTCCGGCGGCGCGCTCGCGGCGCTGGTCAAGGCCGACGCGTACCTGCTCACGTTCCCCGACTTCGCAGCACTCGGCAACCTGCCGGATGAGCTGCGTGCGGGTTATGAGCTTCCCGATGCCCTCCCCAACACGCTCATCCAGACCGCGACGGAAGATGAAATCGCCGGGCGCGTGGAGCTGCCGGGCGCGCAGACCGCAGACTACGTGGCGCGGCACCGTATTTCTACGCCGGCCGTGGCGCGTCAGCGCATTAAGGACACGGCGGAGTTCCTCAAGAAAGTCGCAGAGTAACGCAGGCAAGCGCGACACGGCGCGTGAAGCCACGCTGATCTCCGCGCTTGTCGATCCGATTATGGGCGCTTGCTGCCTACGATGGAAAGATTCATCGGCGCGCGGCGGCCCGGGAGCGACCCTTAGTCTTAATCGACGACGAAGTTCTTCCGCGTCGAGCGGAAGATGACCCAGCGCTGCACGCAAAAGTTGATGAGCGTCGCGGTGCCTTGGGCGATGACATAGGCGACCACGAGGGCCCAGGAGCTGGGCCAGGCAAGATCGTTGTCGAGGAACTCGAAGCACCACTTGTATAGCGCGATGTTGACTGCGTAGGTGAGTGCGTACGTTGCGGCAACGGCGAGGAAGCGGCGGGTGGAGGCCTTCGCGTTGAAGGTCCAGCGGCGGTTGAGCAGGTACGCGGTGAGCGTGCCCACGATAAAACCGACGGTGCGGGCCGCGGTGTCGCCGAGGAGGTCGAGGCCGATCTGGAGCAGCCAGGTGATCCCGACGTCGATGACGCCGGAGATGCCGCCGGTGATGGCGAACTTCGTGCCCTGTGCCTGCAGGGAGTTGGAGCGCGAAAGGCGATCGGCGGCGGAATCCATGGCGGTGGTCCCGTCTTACTTGCCCTTGAAGATGAAGACGCGCTGGATGACGAAGTTTGTGATCGTCGCGACGGACTGGGCGATGACAAACGAGATGGTGTCCTTGACGGCGCCCTCGAAGCCCATCGCGATGAGCGGGGCGTTCGTGGCCCAGTAGAGGAAGTTCTGCACCGCGAAGGTCGAGGCGTAGAGCAGGCCGACTGCGGTGGCAGTGCGGCCGGAGACCTGCGCCCCGAAGGTCCAGCGGGCGTTGGCGAGGTAGGCCGCGATGGTGCCGAAGACCCAGCCGATGGCCTTCGCCGCGGAGCGGTGGAGGCCCAAGTGCGTGAGGATGAGGGTGAGGCCAAAGTCGAGAATGGCCGTAAACACGCCCACGGACACGAAGCGGACGAGCTGGGTGCGCAGCGAATTATTGGGCGTCGCGTTGACGACGTCGTCCGTGCTCAGGGTGGCATCGTGCGCGTCGGGCTGCTGCGGGTTGGGGGTCTGCGCGGTATTTTCCACGCTGATAGCCTACCTGCCGCGGGCCTGCGGAATGGTTAACGACGAAGAAGCGCGCGGAAGAGGTCGAGTCGGTCGACTGGGGCGAGGGCCTCGGGACCGGTGGCGCGGACCTGCGTGAGGACGGCGAGGGAATCGGCGCAGAGGTTAAGGGCGGCATCGGCAAGCAAGGGCGCGCCGGAGTCGTCGACCCAGCCGAGGGCCTCGAGCGTGGTGGTGAGGACGGACTCCGTGAGTTGCTTGTCGCCCATGCAGGTAAGCGCCAGGGCGGTGGACCAGAAAGCGTCGCGGCCCTCGAGCGTGACCTCGCGGGGCAGGCTCGCCAGCGCGTGCAGCGTGGCGGCGGGAAGGCTCACCTCGCGGGTGAGATCGAGCGCCTGGAGGAGCGGCACGAAGTCGAAGAGCCGGGAACGCACGACGGCGTCGCGGACCTCGGGGCGGACTTGCTCGAGGACGGCGTTGATGGTTTTATCGCCGGTGAGCTGAGCATTAATCGCCGTGATATCGAAGGGGACATCGAAAGAACCGGAACCGCCGACGCACAGCGCGCGCGGGGTGTCAGCGTCGCGCAGGTAGACCTCCGCGACGGTGATGGTGAAGTCCCACAGGCCCCAGACGTAGTCGATGTGTTGGCCCGGGCGGCGCAGGAAGTCGCGCACGCGGTGGGTGGGATCGATACGCGCGCCGCGGGCGGCGTCGTGCTCAAAGAAATGCCAGGGCGCGTCTTCGTTGGGGAGCGCGAAGCACGTGGCGAGAACCTCGTGGAACTCCTCGAACGTGAGCGCGTCGTTGATGCCAATCTGGCGGTGGACCTCCGCGTCCGTGCGCACGTGGGCGACCTGGACGATGATGGTCGACTCGGCAGGCTGGCGTCGCGCGCGGGCCTGCTCGAGATCGATGATGGGGGAGGACATGGGCCCCAGCCTAACCACTTTGACGGTCCCGCGCCGTGGGCGCCGAGCTGAGTTAGCGGGACGTGTCGTTGAACGACTGCTTGTCGAGGCCGCGGGCCTCCGCCTCCGAGACGGCGAAGGTGAGTGCTGCGAGCAGCGCGCCGGTGAGGCTCCAGGGCTTGGTGGCGCCGCGCTTGCGCAAGAAGCTGACGATGCCGCGGGCGATCTTCACGTTGAGGAACGCGCCGACGGCGAGTAGAGCGAGGAGGACAAGGAATGCGCCGTACGTCTTGAGTGGGGATGCCGGCTCGACCGTAAGCGGTGCGTCATCGCGCTCGTCCTCGTTCTGGGCGTTAGCGAAGGCGACGAGGCTGCCGAAGGCGGTGAACCCGGTGAGGTAGCCGACCGTGAGACCGACCTTGGACTTGAGGTAGTCCGGCAGCGCGGTGAGAATTCCCACAGCGGCGGCCTGCGCGATGCGGCCGGCAAGCGTGTCGTCGAGGGCATAATTATCGGGCTTATTTTGCGGAGCGGTCATGCGGGATAGTCTAGACGGCATGTATTCCGATAAGCATGAGCATATGACGCCGGCGCAGCAGGCGGCCCAGGACGAGCGCACGGAGGACGACCGTCGCAATGGCTCCTACCAGGCAACACAGAATACGACGGCGCCGCTCAGCGACTTTATGACGCGACTCATGGCGCAGGAACTGCCCATCATGGACTCGACCTCGCGCCAGCGCGTGTACGACATTCTGCGGGAGTATGACGGCCCCGTGATTGAGACGCAGGAGGAACTGCCCAAGGAAATCCGTGACCTCATGGATTTGTATTAAAGGTTTTTGATCGGGCATGAGAATGCCCGGTTTGTTCCGTATATCACTTGGGTCCTGCGTGTCATGCGGGCTCACACGTGGGTAGGCTGGATGGAGCATTATCCGTCGAGCAAAGAGTAAGAGATGGAACTACACACCACCGAACAGTCCCTGCATGGTTGGGGACGTACTGCCCGCACCTCCGCTCACGTCCTGTCCACCGCAGACGTTGAGGTCATCCAGGCGGCCGTCGCCCAGGTGGCGGACGACAACTCCGACAAGCCCGAGCACCTCAAGCGCGGCGTCATCGCCCGCGGCATGGGTCGTTCCTACGGCGACCCGGCACAAAACGCCGGCGGCCTCGTGATCGACATGCAGCCGCTCAACAAGATTCACTCCATTGACCCTGAATCCGCCATCGTCGACGTCGACGGCGGCGTCACCCTGGACCAGCTCATGAAGGCTGCCCTGCCGTACGGCCTGTGGGTTCCGGTTCTGCCGGGCACCCGCCAGGTCACCATCGGCGGCGCCATTGGCCCCGATATTCACGGCAAGAACCACCACTCCGCCGGCTCCTTCGGCAACCACGTTGTCTCCATGGAGCTGCTCGTGGCCGACGGCCGCGTCCTCCACCTGGAGCCGGAAGGCTCTGCAGATGATCCGGACGGCACGCTGTTCTGGGCCACCGTGGGTGGCATGGGCCTTACCGGTATCATCCTGCGCGCCCGCATTCGCATGACGAAGACGGAGACCGCCTACTTCATCGCGGATACGGACCGCACGAACAACCTGGATGAGACCGTGGCCTTCCACTCGGACGGCTCTGAGGTGAACTACACCTACTCGTCCGCATGGTTCGACGTCATCTCCCCGGAGCCGAAGCTGGGCCGCTCGACCATCTCCCGTGGTTCGCTCGCCACGCTGGCACAGCTTGAGGAGCTCGCGCCGAAGCTGGCCAAGGACCCGCTCAAGTTCAACGCGCCGCAGCTGATGACGGTGCCGGATATCTTCCCGAACTTTACGATGAACAAGCTGTCGCTCATGGCGATTGGCGAGGCCTACTACATGATGGGTGCTCCGGCCCGGAACAAGGTGAAGAACCTCACGCAGTTCTACCAGCCGCTCGACCTCATCGGTGAGTGGAACCGTGGCTACGGTTCCAATGGTTTCCTGCAGTACCAGTTCGTCGTGCCCACCGAGGCCGTCGAGCCGTTCAAGGACATCATTCGCGACATGCAGCGTTCGGGCCACTACTCGGCGCTCAACGTGTTCAAGCTCTTCGGCCCGGGGAACAAGGCTCCGCTGTCCTACCCCATGCCGGGCTGGAACGTCTGCGTGGACTTCCCCATCAAGCCGGGCCTGGGTGCCTTCCTCGACGACCTTGACCGTCGCGTCATGGAGTTCGGTGGCCGCCTGTACCTGGCCAAGGAGTCGCGTACCTCCGCCGAGAACTTCCACAAGATGTACCCGGGCATGGAGGGCTGGCTGAAGACCCGCAACGAGATCGACCCGACCGGCGTCTTCGCATCTGACATGTCCCGCCGTCTCGAGCTGCACTAGAAACCACCCCGAAAGGACCTGAAAAGAACATGCTGAATGCAGTAGGCCAGGCACAAAACATCCTGCTTCTGGGCGGTACCTCCGAGATCGGTCTGGGCATCGTCTCCGAGTTCCTCTCCCACGGCGGCACCCCGCACGTCACGCTTGCCGCGCGCAAGGATTCCCCGCGTATCGACGCGGCCCGCGCACAGCTCGAGGCCCAGGGCGCACAGGTCGAGGTTGTCGATTTCGACGCCACGGACTTCGACTCCCATCCGGCCGTCATCGACGCCGCGTTTGCGCACGGCGACGTGGATGTTGCGATCATCGCCTTCGGCACCCTGGGCGACCAGGAAGCGCTGTGGCAGGACCAGGCGCAGGCTGTTGCCTCCGCACAGACCAACTTCACGGCGCCCGTGTCCGTGGGCGTGCTGTTGGGACAGAAGCTGAAGAAGCAGGGCCACGGCACCATCGTCGCCCTGTCCTCCGTTGCAGGCCAGCGCGTGCGTCGCTCCAACTTCGTCTACGGCGCGTCCAAGGCGGGCGTCGACGGCTTCTTCGTCAACCTCGGCGAGGCGCTGCGCGAGTCCGGTGCCAAGGTGCTCGTCGTGCGCCCGGGCCAGGTGCGCACCAAGATGTCTGCCGCCGCAGGCGAGGCACCGCTCACCGTCAACGTCGCGGACGTTGCCAAGGCCACGTACGACGCAGTCGTGCACAACAAGGAGTCCATCTTCGTGCACCCGCTGTTCGAGTACGTCTCCCTGGCGTTTAAGTTCATCCCGCAGCCCATCTTCCGCAAGCTGCCGTTCTAGAACGACCCGCAACCCCCGCGCCCGCTCGTCGACTGTGACGTGGTCGCGGGGGTTTCGCGATCCCGGATCCCGGTGGGGAATGTGGTTCACTGGAAGCCATGACTACTGCCGCCGCTCAGCCGCGCCGCCGGGGTACCATTCTGCGTCCCCAGATGTGCACCGAAAACTATGCGTCCGATCTGCTCTCCCTGCGCTCCACGCTCTTAGGGCTCTCGAGCGCCGGTGTGGGCGCCTTTGCGGTGACGCTCGTGGCGTGGATGGTGTTCAAGCGCACGCACCTGCCGGCGTTTAGTACCTCCATGGTCACGCGCGCGCTCGCGACGGCGGGTATGGTGCTCACCCTTGTCATTGTGGCGGGGCTGCTCGCATGGTGGATTTCGGATGAGTACTACGGTAAACGCCGCCGGCCGCAGTGGCGCGTGGCGCTCACGTATTTCTTCTCCTACATGGCACCGGCGTTCATCGTCATCGCTGCGGTAGGAATTCCGCTTTCGGCCACCAAGCTGTGGCTCGACGGCATTCAGGTCGATCAGGTCTTCCGCACACAGTTCCTCACGCGCACGACGGAGCAGGGCGGCTACGCCGACATGAACTACCTGGACATGCCCACGTTCTATCCCATGGGCTGGTTCTGGCTGGGCGGCCGGCTCGCGGCCGTGTTGGGCTTACCGGGCTGGGAGGTTTTCCAGCCGTGGGCACTCATCTCGCTCGCGGTGGCAGGCTCCATCCTCGTGCCGATCTGGCAGCACCTCGTGGGCTCGCTGCCTGTGGCGACGGCCATTGCTGTGATGACCACGGCGGTCACGCTCACGCTCGGCGCGGAAGAGCCGTACTCCGCGGTCATTGCGATGGGCGCGCCGGCGGCGGCGTTGCTCGCGCAGCGTGCCTTCCATGGCTCGTGGTCCGCGACGGCGGGCCTTGCCCTCTTCCTGGGCATCTCGGCGACCTTCTACACGTTGTTCACCGGTGCCATTGCGCTCACGGTGGTTTCCCTGCTCGCCATTATCACCGCGGTTTATGAACGCCGGTGGCTGCCGATTGTCCGGCTCGTCATCATCGGCGTGGCCTCGTTGGCCATCGCCGCCGTCGCGTGGGGTCCCTACGTCATGTCGGCGTTGCGCAGCGGCGTCCCGCTCGAGTCTGCCGCGCAGCATTACCTGCCCAGCGAGGGCACGCAGCTGCCCGTGCCGTTCCTCTCGCCCAGCGTCATCGGTGCGCTGTGCCTCATCGGTGTCATTTTCCTGGCGCTCCGGCTTGCCGATGCCGAGGTGCGGGCGCTTGCTTTCGCGCTCGGCGGAATCTACGCATGGATCGTCGCCTCGATGGTGGTGACGCTCGCCGGTACGACGCTGCTCAGCTTCCGCCTGGAAATCATCGTCGTGCTCTTCATGGCCACCGCCGGCATCCTGGGTCTGGCGGAGGTACGGCTGGTGGGCATTCACTCCCTGTATCCGGCGCGCTTTGACGTGCCGACAAACCGCGCGATTACCACGGCCTTCGTGGTGGTCATGCTGCTGTCAGGTATCTACTACGTGCAGCAGATTCCGCGCCTCAACGAAGACGCCATTGACCACGCGTACGCGGATACGGACGGCAATGGCGAGCGCGCGGACCAATTCACCCCGGACTCGGCCTCGAAGTACGGGGAGATCAATGACTTCATCGTGGACCACGGCTATACGCCGAACGGCACGGTCATCATGACTGACGAGAAGCTGTTTATGGCGTACTACCCGTACCACGGCTTCAACGCCTTTACCGCGCACTACGCCAACCCGCTGGGACAGTTCCGCGAGCGCAGCGCACAGATGGAAACGTGGGCGCGCGAGTCCTGGGATCAGACCCCCGAGCAATTCCGCGAGGCGCTCGATAGCGCCAAGTGGCAGGGTCCGTCCGCCATCATCTTCCGCGGCGAGGTCGCCGAGGACGGTGCGGAGACGGACGGCTATAAGATCCACCTCGCGGAGGATATCTACCCGAACCAGCCCAACGTGCGCTACCGCGCGATCTTCTACAACCCGGAGGTCTTCGCCGAGGGCTGGGACGTCAAGCAGGTCGGCCCGTTCGTCGTCGCCGTGCGCACCCAGTAGTAGACAGTCGTGACAGACCCGCTGGAACACGCCATCGCGGGCGCGTGGACGGCGTGGCTGCCGGACTTCCGGCTGACCTTCCGCATCGACCGCGCGGCGGGCCTACTCACGGCGGAGGCCTGCTTCGACCGCGCTCCCGCGAACACGCAGATGGAGGCGGAACTGCGGGCGGCAGAGGAGGAGCTGGCCCACGCAGCTCGGGTGCTGGGGCCGGGATCACCTGCGCAGAGATAAGGCGAACCGTGCGAGGTGGTTTAGACTATCTGGGTGACTTTATCGACCGAAAGCCCAGCATCGAGCGTTGCTTCGCAGCCCGTGCGCATGGAGACCGCGCCGGCATGGTTGAAGTGGACTGCTCTCGTCTCCGGCATTCTTGGCTTCCTGGCCTTTGTGGCCCTGCCGTTGTTGCCGGTCAACCAGGTGCAGTCCAGCGTGCACTGGCCGCAAAATGACTCGCTCAATTCGATCAACTCGCCGCTCATCTCGGTGGCGCCGGAGAAGATTGATGCGGAAATCCCCATCGCAGCGACGCAGTACCTGCGTGAGGGACAGTCGCTGCTCTACGGCACGGTGCCGCCCGAGTCGGAGAAGGCGACCAACCGCGGTATGTTCGTCCGCTACGACGAGGAGCGGGGCCTCACGGTCGCCTCCCTCGACACGGTCATCCTCTCCCTCGACAAGAGCGAGGTCGCGGCTCTGCCTGACGATGCCGTGCTGCATATCGCGGCGGATGGCGACTCCGTGCGCGTTGACGTGGGCAAGCACGAAGAAGAGACCGAAGACGACGAGCGTCCGCAGGTCACCGGTACCTACACCGAGATTGATAACACGCCGGAGGCTCGCGCAGCGCTCAGCGACATGCGCGTCGACGTGGAGGTCAACTCCCGCTTTACTTCCTCGCCGTCCACGGTGAAGACCATTGCCATGTGGTTCGGCCTGCTCATGGTCCTCATCTCCTTGTTCTGCCTGTGGCGTATTGACCGCCTCGACGGCAAGCGCTTCGGCTTTATGCCGGAGACGTGGAAGCAGGTCCGTCCGCTCGATGGCGTGGTCGCCGCCATCCTCGCGTTCTGGCACATCTTCGGTTCGAATACCTCGGACGACGGCTTCATCCTCACCATGGCGCGCGTGAGCGGTCACGCGGACTACATGGCGAACTACTACCGCTGGTACGGCGTGCCTGAGGCCCCCTTCGGTTCCCCGTACTACGACCTACTCGCCGCGCTCACGCACGTGTCGACCTCCTCGGTCTTCATGCGCCTGCCATCGCTCGTCGCCGCGCTCATAATCTGGTTCGTGCTGTCGCGCGAAATCCTCCCGCGCTTTGGCGAGCTCGTTAACGGCCGCCGCGTCGCCCACTGGACCGCGGCGTTTATGTTCCTGGCTTTCTGGTTGCCGTATAACAACGGCATCCGTCCGGAGCCTATGGTCGCCTTGGGCGTCATGCTGACGTGGGCGTCCTTCGAGCGCTCCATCGCTACGCGCCGCCTCCTGCCAGCGGCTATCGGCACCATCATCGCGACGATCACGCTGGCCGTCGGCCCCACGGGTCTGTTCGCCGTGGGCATCTTCCTGGTCTGCCTGCCGCAGCTCTTTGCCTTCCTCGGTGAGCGCGCCAAGGCCACTGGGCTGGGCTGGGTCCCGCTCGTCTCCACGTTCCTCGCCTCCGGCACCGCGATTATGGTGGCGGTCTTCCACGACCAAACGCTCGCGACCGTCCTTGAGTCCACCTCCGTGCGCTCCCAGGTCGGCCCCGCGCTGCCGTGGTACTCCGAGTACGTTCGCTACACCACGCTCTTCCAGGAGTCCGTGGACGGCTCGCTCACGCGCCGCTTCGCGATGTTCACCATGCTCTTCTGCCTGGCGCTGATCGTCTACGCGTTCATTAAGAACCGCCGCGTCGTGGGCGCTGAGGCTGGCCCCACCGCGCGCCTGTTGCTCATCATCGCGCTGAGCATGTTCTTCCTCATGTTCACGCCGACGAAGTGGACGCACCACTTCGGCATCTACGCCGGTGTCGCCGGCGTCGTCGCCGCCCTGGGCGCGGTCGTGCTCTCCCAGATCGCCCTGCGCTCCTCCCGCGCACGCACCTTCGCCCTGGCCGCCGTGACCTTCCTCCTTGCCATCTCCCTGGCTGGCTGGAACGCCTGGTGGTACGTCTCCTCCTTCGGCATTCCGTGGTGGGACCGCACCGTCCAACTCAAGGCCATTGAGGCGAACACGGTGGTGCTCGCCATCGGCTTGGTCATCCTCGCTATCGGCATCATTCAGTCCTTCCGTCGCGAGTCGCGCCGCACCAAGGCGATTGCCGCGGGCACGAGCGACGAGGACTTCCGCGCCGCCGAGTCTGACCGCGTGACCCGCTGGGCCGGCGTCATGTCTGCTCCCATTGCCATCGCGTGTATTGGCGTCGTGGCCTTCTCCATGGCCTCCTTCGCTAAGGCCTACGTCTCCCAGGGCGACGCCTACTCCGTGGGCAAGGGCAATCTTGCCTCGCTTGCGGGTAACACGTGCTCGCTCGCCGATGCCACTTTGGTGGAGACCAATACGAACGACTCCTTCCTCGAGCCGATTGCCGGCACTCTGGGCGAGTCCCTCAACGACCCGAACTCCACGGGCTTTGCCCCGGATAACGTGCCGTCCTCCATCGAACCTGAGTATCAGAACTCCGCCTCCGTGGGTGCTATCGGCGGCTTGTCCACGTCGCAGAGCACGGATACGACCAACGCGTCCTCCGGCGCCGACCGCTCCCTGGGCGGCGCGGTTGACGAGAACGAGCAGAACGGCGAGACGGACGGTACGGCCTCCACGAAGACGGAGAGCGAGTCCGCCCACCGCAGCGAGCAGGAGAAGCAGGCTACCTCCGGCGAGCGTGATCAGGCGGGCGTCAACGGCTCCCACATCGCGCTGCCCTTCGACCTGGACTACACCAAGGTCCCCATCACCGGCTCGTACTCTGAGGACCAGGAAGGCACCGCCAGCCTCAAGTCCCAGTGGTTTAAGCTGCCTGAAGCAACCGACGCCGCCCCGCTCCTCGTCGTTTCCGCCGCCGGCAACATCTACCACCACGATGTCAATGGCATTGAGCAGGACGGCATGGAGCTCACGCTCCAGTACGGCACGCAGGACGGCGGCTCCATCAAGGACATCGGCGAGGCCGAACTGTCCGATGTCGGCGCCACCCCGAAGTGGCGTAACCTCCGCATGGCACTCGACCAGCTCCCCGCCGAGGCGAACGTCGTGCGCCTCGTCGCTACGGATGACTCCCTCGATGAGGAAGACTGGCTGGCCATCACGCCGCCGCGCGTACCCACCCTGGACACCCTCAATAATGTCATCGGCTCCGATACCCCGGGCCTTCTCGACTGGTCCACGGCCCTGCAGTTCCCCTGCCAGCGCACCTTCGACCACTACGCCGGCGTGACCGAGATCCCCGAGTACCGCATCCTTCCGGACGCGGCGGCGCAGACCTCGCTCACGGACTTCCAGTCCTTCTCTGGCGGCGGCGCCATGGCTACCGCGGAGGCCGTGAACTACGACTACGAGATCCCGGCCTACCTCAACCACGACTGGGCCCGCGACTGGGGCTCCATCAAGAAGTACGAGCTGCGCACCAACTCCGCCGGCGAGGCCCCCGACCTCGCCTCCATCGACCACGAGATCATCACACGCTCGGGTCTGTGGAAGGAATCTGAGATGAAGATTCGTCCGGAGGGCTCTGAAAAGTAGCCCTTCAATGCCGAAAGCCGCCGGACATCCGGCGGCTTTCGTTGTTTTCAATGAACCCGGGCGGCTACTGCCCCGGCCTACGGAAGTCTTCCTTGCGCCCCCGGTTATGCAGCGCGAGCCACTCCATAAAGCCCTTCGGGTCGTGCTGCTGGACGAGGAAGAACCAACCAAAGCGTGCGAATTCCTGCGGCAGGAGCTTGCGCATGCCACGCTGCCACAACAGGTAGCCGCGGTTGCGGTAGGTAAAGAAGCGCTTGAACTCACCCTCTGGGTACTGCGTGTGCATCTTGCCGCCCAGAATCGGCTTGAACTCGTCCGAGCCGTCCGGGTGCAAGTACGCGCACGTGAGCGCCGTGCCAAACTCGAGTCCCGAGTTGACCAGGCGGCGGTGGTACTCGACCTCGTCGCCGCGAATGAATAGGCGGTAATCCGGCACGCCGATGATCGTCATGGCCTCCGCCGAGATGAGCGCGCCATTAAACAGCGACGCGATCCCCGGCAGGAAGTCCCCCTCCAGCTCATCCATCCGGCGCCGCCACACGAGGCCCTGGCGCAGCGGGAACGCGAGGCGCTCCGGCTCGTTGATATTGCACACGGCCGGGGAGACCTCGTGCAAGGAGTTCGCCTCCGCCACGCGGTAGAGCTCCTCCAGCACGCCGAAGTCCGCCGGACGGCCATCGTCATCCGCGCACCAGATGGCATCCGCACCCAGCGCCAGCGCCTTCAAGAAGCCCAGCGCGAAGCCGCCCGCGCCGCCCAGGTTCGTCTTCGACCCGATGTATACCGCGCGTTCGCCCGCCATGGACTCCACGAGTTCACGCACCGCAGCCTCATTGCCATTGTCGACGACGATGACCCATTCCACCGGGTGAGTTTGCCCTACGACCTGCTCTAACGACGCGCGCAGCAGCTCCACGCGCTGGTGAGTGACGATGACAGCGGCAGTTGTTCCCGCCGCGGAAAGGGTCTTAACAGTCATGGCTTCCATTCTGCCACCAGCTTTCCGATGCCCCCTCTAGACACCCCGCGCCAGCCAGCGTCGCGCTCACAACGTGAATGAGTCGTGCCGATTTTTCAATTTTTTGGCCAACTCATTCACGCTAGGATGTGTGCCGGTGTGATGTGTGCCGGTGCTTAGAGCCCCGGGATGTCGATGATGCCCGCGGCATCCGCGCCCACCGCCGCGCCGCCGACCAGAAGTGTGGAGATAGCCGCAATCGTCACGCCGAGGATGATGTCGAGCGTCTGCCCAATCTTCCAGTCGTTCGCCACGTCCGACTTGATGGTCGACACGAGGAACTCGTCTGATGAGCCACGGTCAGCCGCATTCTTGAGATTCTCGATATCGGAGCTGCCGATCTCGCCCTTCTCCGCCTTGGAAGAGATAACGTCTGCAGCTACATCGATAGAAGACCCAAACCCGTCGCCGCCGAAAGCCTCCTTAGCTACGGCCTTGGTGATGGCGACTCCTACCTCACCATCAGTGACCTCCGACGAGGTCTTGCCGTCGGCCGCTCCCGCGACGCCGGTGGACAGGGGCAGGGCAGCGGCCACAGCCACAACGCCCGCAGTGAAACGCTTCATGGTCGTCAATCCTTGAAAGAGAAGATATGTTGAAAAGCAAAAAGCCCTGCTTGGCATGGTAACCAAGCAAGGCTTCGAAATCCGGAAACTAATCCTCGAAATTATCGAGAATTAGAACGGAAGGGAAACGCCCGGGATAACACCGGCATTGACGGCAGCGGCGCCAGCAGCCAGGACAGCAGCGGCGATGCCGACGCCCCAGAGGATGTCAGCGGTGGTGCCTGCCGGGTAGTCGTTGTTGAGGTCATTCTTGTAGGAGGAACCGTAGAAATTCACGAATGCCTTTGCAGAGCCCTCGTTGTCTTTGTGGGCATCAGAGCTTGCGTCGGCAGAACCCTCGTGCGGGGCGGAGACGCCATTCTTGATGCCAGCACCGATAAGGGCACCAAGGTTTTCAGCAGTGTCGGTGTCAATCGGGGTAGCGGCGGAGGCAACACCGGTGGACAGGGACAGAGCAGTAGCGACGGCAACTGCGCCAGCAGCGAAACGCTTCATGGGGAAATCTCCTTGGAAGGGGGATGGAAAGATAGACACGCTCGTAGGGACACCTCCCTGCGGAACTGGTCTAAGCTTAGACCATTCCTGTGGGATTCGTAAGTCTTTTTCCGGAGAAAGTAAAATCCCAGGTGGATGAGGTATGAATTAACTTAATCCGGGGGTAAAAGATGGCCGTGGCACAAATGGCGAAAAGGCAAGGTCACGCTAAGTATGTTCACGCTGTTACCTGCAAAAAGAAGGCCCCGCAGACTTCCTTAAAACGGAGCTGCGGGGCGAAGAAGGGGTAAGCGGAAAGCTCTTAGTCCTTATCTTTTTCTTCATCTTCTTCTTCGTTAAAGCGCTTAAGGAGGTCGCGCACATAGTCGCCGGCGCCGGGGCCCTCGTAGGCTTCGACAACGTCGGCCACTTCGCCGACTTCCTTGATCTCGCCGTGATCGACCCACAGGGCGGTATTGCATAGCTGGGCGAGGAAGTCATTGGAGTGCGACGCGAAGACGAGGATGCCGGACTTCTTCACCATTTCCTGGAGCTTGACGCGGGCCTTGGCCATAAACGCGGCATCGACAGCACCAATGCCCTCGTCGAGCAGGAGGATTTCCGGCTCGATGGAGGTGACGACGCCGAGCGCTAGGCGCACGCGCATGCCGTTGGAGTAGGTGCGCAGCGGCATCGCCAGATAGTCGCCGAGCTCAGAGAACTCCGCGATCTCGTCCATCTTGGACTTCATCTGCTTGATGGTCTGGCCCAGGAAGAGACCGCGGATGATGATGTTGTCGTAGCCGGAGACCTCCGGGTCCATGCCCACGCCCAGGTCGAAGACCGGCGCGATGCGCCCGCGCACGTCCGCGGTGCCGCGGGTGGGCTCATAGATGCCGGAGAGCAGACGCAGCAGCGTGGACTTGCCGGCGCCATTATGGCCGACAAGCCCCACGCGGTCGCCCTCACGCAGGTGCAGGTTGATGTCCTTGAGGGCCTCGACCACGACGGTGTTGGAGGCATTCTTACCAATCGCGCCACCGGCGGTGGAGAGCATGGCCTTCTTTAAGGAGCGGGACTTCGCGTCGAAGATGGGGAAGTCGACGCAGGCGTTATACGTATCGATGGAAACCATGGTGAGAAGTCCTTATACCCAGTAGGAGACGCGGAATCGCCATTGGCGCATGGCGAGGGCAGCGAGTAGAACGCCGCCGATGGTGCAGGCGATCACGATCCACCAGTGGTAGGCCGCGACAGGCTGGCCAATCATGGGGGCGCGGACGATCTCCATGTAGTGGTACAGCGGGTTCAGCTCCGCCAGACGCGCGCGCGAGGATACGGAGGCGTTGTCCTTGAGTGTCGAGGTCATCCACACAATCGGCGTGACGTAGAAGAGCAGCTGCGTGAGCGAGTCGAGCAGCGGCGCGACGTCGCGGAAGCGCGTGGCCACGATGCCAAAGAACATGGACACCCACACGCCGTTGACCAGCAACAAGGCGAGAGCTGGAAGGAACAGCCAGAACTCCCAGCCCAGGTGGCGCGGGAAGATGGCGAGGAGGATGAGCCAAATAATGAGGTTGTGGCCCAAGAAGAGGGTCTGGCGCCACACGAGGCGGTAGACGTGGACCGAGAGCGGCGCGGGGAGCTGTTTAATAAGGCCCTCGTTGTCGATGAAGACGGTGGCGCCTTCCTTGATGGCGCCCGAGATGAAGTTCCACATGATAAGGCCCACGGTGACGTGGGGCAGGAACGTACTCAGCGGGATCTTGAACAGCAAGGAGTAGAGCAGGCCCAGCGCGGCGGCCATGACGCCGGTGGCGATGGTGATCCAGAAAGGTCCCAGGACGGAGCGGCGGTAGCGCTGCTTGATGTCTTGGACGCCGAGCTTGAACCAGAGCTCGCGTTGGCGCGCACCCTCAATGAGATCGGCGAAGGCTGCCTTGAAGGTCATCGACTGCGAAGGAGGAATCTCTCCTTGGTCGGTGACGGCAGTCATGCGGGCGATATCGGCGCGCAGTTGGTTATTGTCATGCACGTGGCATACCCTATCGTCTCCGAGGTCCCCAGTGGGAGTGGCCCGCCGTGAAAAGGCGATGAGCTGCAAGAAACACATTCTGGTGCGAACGGTATAGAGTGGGGAAGTTGTCAGCGCGGAAGGGAAGAGTTGCCATGGTTGCCTATGACGCGGCGAGTGTTCGTGGTTTATATACGGGACTCGCTGACGGCTGGACGTACCTCAACGCGCACGCCGCGCCGCAGATTGCGGAGAAGGTTGCCTCCGGCGTCGCCCGAGCCTTCCGCACCGCGAATGCCGTCTTGCCTGCAGATGCCCCCGTGGGCGCCCATTCCGCAGCCCCTGTCGCCGGCATGCTTGAGGGCGAGAAGCACCTTCAGGCCGCCCGCATGGCCGTCGCCGATCTCGTGGGCGCGCGTGCCGATGCCGTCGTGCTCGGCCCCTCCCTGCCCGTGCTCTACCAGTCGCTCGCCCGCGCCCTCGGCCCGCTCCTGCGCCGCCAGTCCTCGGTGGTGCTCTCCAAGCTTGACCCGCCGGCGCTCTACGCCGCCTTCGCCCACGGTCCGCATGGCTCGACCGTGCGCTGGGCCCAGCCGGATCTCGGCACCGGCGAGCTGCCCGCCTTCCAGT
The DNA here is from genome assembly GCF_001552965.1 of Corynebacterium sp. DNF00584. Classification (NCBI taxonomy): domain Bacteria; kingdom Bacillati; phylum Actinomycetota; class Actinomycetes; order Mycobacteriales; family Corynebacteriaceae; genus Corynebacterium; species Corynebacterium sp. DNF00584. The sequence continues at coordinate 61,086 of NZ_KQ959730.1, forward strand.
ACGCGGAGCTTGTCGATGGCTCCACGCGCCTCGTGTCCCTTTCCGCCGCGCATGAGTTGCTTGGCACCGTGGCACCCGTCCATGACATCATCGAGACCGTCCGCTCCCGCTCCCGCGCCTGGACGCTTCTCGACGTCACCGCGCTCGCCCCGTACCGTCCCATCGACATGGATGACCTCGGCGCGGACATCCTTGCCATTGACCTGGCGCAGCTCGGTGGCCCGCAGATCGCCGCGCTCGTCTTCCGTGACACCGCGATGTTCCGCCGCCTCGACGCTCTCAGCCCCGGCCAGACAGCGCACACCGCCGCGAAGCTCGAGACCCCCGTCTCCGCGGGCCTCGCTGGCGGCGTCGGTCCGCTCGTCGACCATATGGCGACCCTCGCCGGCGGCGACCGTGGCTCCCGCCGCGTGCGCCTGCGCGGCTCGATGGAGTCCCTCGAGGCCTACCTCGACGATCTCCGCGCAGACCTCTATATCTATCTCGGCACGCTGAGCCAGGTCCACATCCTCGGCGCTACCGGTGAGGCCGCCGCCGAGGCTTCCGATGACCGCCTCCCGCGCCTATCCTTCGCCGTGCGCGGCGTGCCGGCCGAGACCGTCCACCGTCGTCTCTTCGACAACCGGCTTGTCACGACGCTCGCCCCGGCCACGCCCCTGCTGCGCGACATGGGCATCGACGAACTCGGCGGCGCCGTCACCGTAGCGCTCGGTCCGTTTAACACGCACAACGACATCGAGCAGCTCACCCGCGTCGTCGCCTCGCTGGCGTAAGTCTCACCGGCCTAGTCGGCGTTCGTGATCACCAGCGTGCCGGTGACCTCGCCGGAGTCGAGGGCCTCGTGGGCGCGGGCGGCACGAGCAAGCGGGAACGTCGCGTGGAGTGCATGCTTGACGCGGCCATCCTCGAGCATGGGCCAGACGTTTTTCACCGTCTCGGCAACGATGGCGGCCTTGTCCGCGTGGTTGCGGCCACGCACCGTCGTGCCCTGAATGGTGAGCCGCTTGTTGAGGACGACGCCGAGGTTAATCTCGCCTTTCGTGCCGCCCTGCATACCGATGATGACCATGTGGCCGTCCACGGCGAGCGCCTTGAGGTTCTGCTTCAGGTACTTCGCGCCAATGATGTCGAGGACGACGTCGCACTGGTTCTTGAGCTCTTCAGCGAAGTCCTGCTCCTTGTAATTGATGAGGATATCCGCGCCGAGCTCGCGGCAGCGCTCGAGCTTTTCCGCCGAGCCTGCGGTAACAGCCACCGTCGCGCCGAGAGCCTTGGCGACCTGGATAGCGAAGGTGCCGATGCCGCCGCCACCGCCGTGGATGAGAATCGTCTGGCCTTCCTTGAGGCCCGCGGCCATGACGATATTCGACCATACGGTGCAGGCGACCTCGATGACGGCGGCGGTCTCTTCCAGTGTGAAGCCCTTGGGGATAGGCAGCAGCTGGCCTTCCGGCACGGCGACGAACTCGGCATAACCGCCGCCGGCGAGCAGCGCGCCGACTTCCTCGCCGACCTGGCGGTCGGTATCGCCTGCGTCAACGATGACGCCAGCGGCCTCGAGACCGATAATCTCCGACTCGCCCTTAGGCGGCGGGTACGCCCCGCGCGCCTGGAGGAGGTCCGCGCGGTTGACGCCGGCGGCCTTGACCTCGACGAGTACCTCCCCGGGCTTGAGCTCTGGCGTATCCACTTCGCCCAGTTCGAGCGAGCGGGGGTCTTCTAAGTCCTTCTGAATGATTGCGTGCATGCACCCCAAACTAGCGTTTTCTTCCCGCCGCGCGCCGGGCTTTCGGGGCGCTGATTTTGACTGGGGATTCTTTTAGACCGTGGGTACGTACACATTCACGCAGCTAGCGAGAAAGGAGTCAACGATGGTGACTCCGCACTTGGTGATGTGGGCGACCGCGGAGCCTGTCGTGTTCGATGCAGACGATGATGCCTCGTGTCTGCGCGTGTACCGCGAGACTGTGGGCGTCGCCTCTTACGAGGAGCTCACGCGCATCGTGAACAAAAGACATTCTGATACGCCTCTGGCCCAGGTCACTGGCGCCCGACTCGTGCGGGCCACGTGGGAGGACCGATTTTCGGAATTGCGAGGCGAGTGTGAATCGCGGCCCACGGTTTAGTAGGCTAAAGCAGTTACGTTCTGTGGTCGCTTGCGACTGCAGTTGTGACGAGGAGACGTGGCAGAGCGGCCGAATGCACTGGTCTTGAAAACCAGCGTGGGGAAACTCACCGAGGGTTCAAATCCCTCCGTCTCCGCCGGTCCTATTTCCCCTGGTGGCTATCCACCGGGGGTTTTGCTTTGTCTAGGCTGGTCAACGGCATAATCCATTTTGTCATTTAGGGACAGGTATAGCCACAAAATGACGTAATGAAGGGAAAGTTAAGGGAATTTTCTTCCCGTTCCGGCGACTTGGTGCCTTGGCCGAGAGGATAGGCAGCGGTCTGCAAAACCTTTGACACGGGTTCGAGTCCCGTAGGCACCTCCACTTTCCGCTGAGTCCAATAGGGCACGCGTCGCAGGCGGCTGGCAGTCCACCCTCAGGCACGCCGAGACCTCTGAGCTTCATTTCGCATCGAGCGACAGATCACACTTGATAATATCGTCATCGGGCGATATAATCGCCATATGACTATGAAGCAACAGGACGGGGCAACCCTCGACGAGGTGGCGACGGCAGCATACGCCCACCTATTCCAAGCATTTGCAGAACCGACGAGGTTGGCGATCGTGCAGCACCTCGCCTCGGGTGAGCACCGGGTCCGCGATCTGGTCGAGCACATGGGCCTGGCCCAGTCTACGGTGAGCAAACATGTCGGCTTTCTCGTTGAGTGCGGCCTGGTGACGATGCGCCCGGAAGGGCGCTCCACCTGGTACTCGCTGACACAGCCCGAGCTCCTGCGTACCCTCATCGCCGCTGCTGAATGCCTCCTCGATGCCACCGGCACGCAGGCCCTGCACTGCACGCACCTGCGACTCCCACATATCCACCACGCGACAGATACGGAGAAGAAGTAGATATGGGGGCAGGACACAATCACGGCCCCGCCGCCAGCGAGAACGGGCACCCTGGAGATTTCCGCAAGAAACTCTGGATCGCATTCTCGATCACCGCGATGATCGTCGTTGCCCAGGCCATCGGCTCGGTCATCACCGGCAGCCTCGCACTGCTGACCGACACCGCCCATGCCATCACCGATGCCTTCGGCCTGCTGGTTGCACTGATTGCCGGGACGCTGATGCTCAAACCCGCTAACGCCAAGCGCACCTGGGGGTTCCGGCGTATCGAGGTGATCGCAGCCCTCGGGCAGTCGGCACTGCTGCTGGTGCTGGGCACGTACGCCGCCATCGAAGGCATCCGGCGACTGTTCGAGCCGCCGGAGGTGCCCGCAAGCGAACTGCTGATCTTCGGCATTATCGGCCTGGTCGCGAACACCATCGCCATCACCGTCCTCGCCTCCAGCCGCGGTTCGAACTTCAACATGCGTGCCGCGTTCCTCGAAGTCCTCAACGACGCCCTCGGCTCACTCGGAGTGATCATCGCGGCGATCGTGATCGCCACGACCGGGTTCACGCAGGCCGACGCCATCGCCGGACTGTTCATCGCCAGCCTGATCGTGCCTCGCGCGTTCAAGCTGATGCGTGAGACTATCGGCGTCCTCATGGAGTTCACTCCTAAGGGCCTCGACCTCGACAAAGTCCGCTCACACATCCTCGAACTCGACCACGTTCAGGATGTCCATGATCTGCACGCCTCCACTGTGGCGACCGGCTTACCGACCCTGACCGCCCACGTCGTCGTCGACGACGAGTGCTTTACCGACGGTCATGCCGCCCAGATGCTCCAAGAGATCAAAGACTGCGTTGCAGGACACTTCGAGGTCTCCGTTCATCACTCGACCTTCCAGATCGAGACCGAGCACATTGCCGAACATGAACCGGAAGTCAGCAAGCACAACTGAACGCAGCGCCCCCTCCCGGGCTCGTACCGGGCGGGGCGCCTAGTGCTGCCTAGTGCGTATGTGGGGATCGATATTCAGCGTTCTCGAGGCGGAGGGTGCTCGTGGCGTTGTCCTCATCGATAATGAGGTCCCCACCGCCGTACCACGTGCGGGCGGTTACGACGAGCGGTGCTGCGGAGGTGGTCATCGCGGTATTCCTTTCGCGCGCTAGCGACGCTACCGGTAGATAACGGTGTTGGCCACTACGAATTCTGCTCTAGCCAGGCGTTGATTCCGCCGCGCAGCGAGACGACGTTGGTGAAGCCGCGCTCGCGCAGGAGGGCCACGGCCTGGGCGGAGCGGATGCCGGAGGCGCAGTGGATGACCGCGTATTCGTCGGGGTCGAGGTCGGGGTTCTCGCCGTCGACGATGCGGTCGAGCAGGAAGTGCTCCGCGCCGGGGATGACGGAGTGCTCGCGTTCCTCGGCGGTGCGCACGTCGATCAGACGGGTGCCGAGGGGAACGGCGCGGACTTCGGGGGCATCGTCAGGCTGGGTGGGTACGGTGCCCGAGGTGACCAACGGGATGTACTCCCACGTGCCGGACAGGGCGTCGAAGTAGCCGAGCTTGCCCACGAGGGGCTCGCCGACGCCGGTGATGATTTTGAGGGCCTCGAGGGCCATGGCGGAGCCGACGATGCCCACGACGGGGCCGAGCACGCCCGCCTGCGAGCACGACGGCACGGAGCCGGGCGCGGGGGCCTCGGGGAAGACGTCTTCGTAGACGGGGCCGTGGCCAGACCAGAAGACGGACAGCTGCGCGTCGAAGCCCAGGATGGAGGCCCAGATATGGGGAATGCCCAGCTCGTGGGCGGCCCAGGAGGACAGGTAGCGCGCCTCAAAGTTATCGGTGCCATCGAGGATGACGTCCGCGCCACGCAGCTGTTCGAGCGCGGTAGCGGACTCGAGGCGGCCGAAGGTCTCGACTGTGACGGCGGGGTTGAGCGCGGCGATTTTTTCGGCTGCGGATGAGGTCTTCGGGCGTCCCACGTCCGGCGTGGCATGGATGACCTGGCGCTGCAGGTTGGACAGGGAGACCTCGTCATCGTCGAAGAGAAGGACGCGGCCTACGCCGGCGCCGACGAGGTAGAGCAGCGCGGGGGAGCCGAGCCCCCCGGCGCCGATGACCGCGACGGTGGCACGGGCAAGCTTGGCCTGGCCCTCCTCGCCCCAGAGAGCCTCTTGCCGGGCATAGCGGACGCTCATTCGAGACCCACCCAATTCACGGAGCCGTCAGTGTGGCGTTGCTCTTTCCAGATGGGCACCTCGGCTTTGACGCGGTTGGCGCAGTCCTCGGCGGCATGGAATGCGTCAGCACGGTGCGCGGCGGCGGCGACAACCACAAAGGCTGAGTCCCCGACGTGCAAATCGCCCGTGCGGTGCGCGCACCACAGGCGGGCGTGGGGATGGGAGCTGATGACCTCAGCGGCGACGCGTTTGATTTCCGCGTCCGCGCTGGGGTGCGCAGTGTAGGTGAGCAGTTCGACGCCGCCGCGCCCGCCGTCATGGTTGCGCACGATGCCGTCGAAAGTGACGGTCGCGCCCATGGCAGGCGTTACGGTCGCGGCGACTGCCGCGGCCGTGTCGATGGTCTCGTTCGTCATAAAAGCGTCGATGACCAGGCCGGTGTGCTCTGCTACGTACTGTGGATCAGTGCTCATGCTTCCCTTCGAGCTGTTCAATGATGTGTCCCAGGATAGGCTCCAGCACCTTGACGCCGTCCTTGACCCCACCCGTCGAGCCGGGCAGTGCCATGGCGAAGGTCGTCCCGCGCGTGCCCGCGACGGTGCGCGAGAGTGGGGCGGTGGGCACGCTTGCCGATGCCGCGTAGAACGCGTGGGCAATTCCCGGCAAGGTTCGCTCGAGGTGGGCTTCGAGGGCCTCGACCGTCTGGTCATCGGGGCTGAGCCCCGTGCCACCCGAGGTGAGGATCACCGCGGGCTTCTCGGCGAAAGCCTGGTCGACAGCGGCGCGAATGTCTGCGTCGGGAACCACGGAGGCATCGGCGCACTCCAGGCCCTGCGCGCGCAGGAACTCGACGGCGATGGGGCCGGAGCGGTCCTCATACGTGCCCGCGGCGGCGCGGGTGGAGGCGACGATAACGATTCCGGTGCGTGCCATTAGATGGGGAAGACCTCAACTGGATCGCCGGCCTTGAGGTGCGCGCCAGCGGGGATGCGGATAAGGGCGGTGGCGGACATAGCCTGGGAAATGAGGTGGGAACCTGCACCCGGGAGAAGCTCGGCCTGGCCCATGCCCTCCGGCGAGTGGGAGAGCACACCGCGGCGGAACTGGTCGCGGGACTCGAGGCCGTCCACGTCCTGCATGATGCGCGAGATATACGGCGGGCGCGAGTGGCCGAGGACCGGACCGACGTAGAGACGGAAGCTCACAAGCGTGGAGACCGGGTTACCGGGCAGGCAGATGACCGGAACATCGCCCAAGTGGGCGAGGCCCTGCGGGCCGCCGGGCTGCTGAGCGACGTGGCCGAACCAGCCGTTGTCCTCGAAGACCTGGCGCACGACCTCGAATTTGCCGTGGGAGACGCCTCCGGAGGTGACGATGGCGTCCGGCTGGTAGAGACGCACGACGCCTTCCAGATCGGAGCGCAGGATGCCCGGGTCATCGTTGGTGCGTACGTAGGCGACGACCTCGATGCCGTACTCCTTGCACAGCGCGGCGATCATCGGGCCGTTGGAGTCCGGAATCTGGCCGGCGGACAGGTTGGCGGTGCCGATCTCGGCGCCGCCGGTGACGACGACGATGCGGGCGGGGGCGTACACCTCGACCTCGGTGTAGCCCTGGCCAGCGAGCGCGGAGATAGCGGCCGGGAGCAGGCGCGTGCCGCCGGGGATGAGCAGCTTGCCTTCCTCGACGTCGGAGCCGGCCTTACGGATGTACTGGCCTTCCTTGACGGCCGGGATGGTGACGGTGCCGCCTTGTTCGACGAAGGTGGACGGCTCGCAGAATTCCACCGGCACGATGGCCTTGGTGCCCTCCGGCACCTTGGCGCCGGTCATGATTGGGGTGGCGATGCCCTCCTTGAGCGGTGTCGCAGCCGTGTCACCTGCGGCGACCGTGGCGCCCACAGTGAGCGTGCCGCCAGCTGGGTCCGTGATGGCGTAGCCATCCATCTGGGAGTTATCGAAGCGCGGGGAGTTGTAGGTCGCGTTGATGGACTTGGCCAGGACCATGCCATCGGCCTCCAGCAGGGAACGCGTGACGACGTTCGGTGCGGTGACGACGGCGCGGACGGCGCTCAAGTGTTCTTCGTACGTGCGCATGGCAACTCCTTGTACAAGGGGGATCCGTGGGTGAAACCCCGGTGGGGACACATCGTCTACAAGTCTAGGCTTTTTCTCGCGTGTTCTCGGCTGGCATAGTGGGGTGCATGCTTGAGATTCATTACTTTGCCGCGGCCCGCGCCGCCGCCGGTACCGCCCAGGAGTCTGCGGAGCCCGCAGCCTCCCTGGGCGAGCTTCTCGATGCCCTCGCGGCCGCGCATACCGGCACCACCGAGGCGGGCATGACGCTTGCGCAGGTCCTCGAGCGGTGCACCTTCCTCATCGACGGCAAAAACGCCGAACGCGACGCCGTCCTCGACGGCGCCGCGCGCGTGGATATCCTCCCGCCCTTCGCCGGCGGCTAGCGCGCCCGCAGCGGGCTTGTGAAGAAATTCACCACGCCTGAGACGAGCCCGAGCACGATCGCGCCGAGGATGGCGGGCAGCCAGCCGTCGATGTCGAGGTGACCCAGCGAGGTATCGAGGGAGTTAAATGCCCACTCCGTGATGAGCAGCGCCGCGCCATTGATGACGAGCGCGAACAATCCGAGTGTGGCGCAGGTGAGGGGTGCGCCGAGGAACCGCAGCACCGGCGTGATGACGGCGTTGACGAGAACGAAGACGGCCGCGACGGCGAGGAACGTCGACGAGGAGCCCGCCTCATTGGTCGACCCGATGCCTGGCTCGCCCGGAGTGAGCGCGGGCGGCACGATGTCGATGCCGGGGACGAAAGAGACAACGACCCATAAGGCGAGGGCGACGGCTATGACGTTGAGTGCGAAGTTCCACAGGGCTTTCATGGGTGTGACACTACCGGCCGTCCCTGCGGACCGCCTGAGAAAACGCGCAGACTAGCCGCGGACGGCCTTCCACGCGGCGAGGAGCTGATCGGTCTCCTCCGGGGTCGTCACCGTGATGCGGATGCCTTCGGGGAAGGAACGCACGAGCACGCCCTGCTCGGCGAGCGCGGCGGCGAGTTCTGGGGTCTCGCCCGGCAGCCACACGAAGTTGGCCTCGGAGGGGTACGCGCCGGTGGCCTCGATGACGCGCTGGCGCTCGACGACGGCGGTATCGGTGCGCTGCTTCAGCTCATCCTGCGCGGCGAGGGAGGCGAGAGCGCCAGCCTGGGCCACGGAGTTCACGGAGAACGGGATCGCCACCTTGTTGAGGGCCTCGATCATCTCCGGCTGGCCGAAGGCGTAGCCGATGCGCAGGCCGGCCAGGCCGTAGGCCTTGGAGAAGGTGCGCAGACCCACGAGGTTGGGGTACTTCGCGATTTCCTCGGTGGCCAGCGGGGTGTCCTCGGCGCGCAGGTACTCGGTGTACGCCTCGTCGAGGGCGACGGTGATCTCGGCCGGGACCTTGGCCATGAACTCAGCGAACTCGGCGCGGGTCACGATGGAGCCGGACGGGTTATTCGGGTTGCAGATGAAGATCAGGCGTGTGCGGTCGGTGATCGCGGCGGCCATGGCCTCCAGATCCACGCCCTCGTCCTTGAGCGGGATGGCGACCGGGGTGGCGCCGTGGACCTGGGCGAAAATGGGGTAGGCCTCGAAGGAACGCCACGGAAAGACGACCTCGTCGCCGTCGGTGCAGGTGACCTGGACGAGCTGCTGGCACAGCGCGGAGGAGCCGGTGCCCACGGCAACCTGCTCGAAGGCGACGCCGAGGTGCTCGGCGAGGGCCTCGCGGATGGCAACGGCACCCATGTCCGGGTAGCGGTTCGCGCCGGCGGCAGCTGCGGCCATGGCGTCGACGGCGGCGGGCAGCGGCGGCTGCGTGGCCTCGTTGGAGGAGAGCTTGAGGGCGTCTTCCTGGCGCTTGCCGGGGACGTAGGCGGGGAGGGAGGAAAGGTCAGGGCGAATCATTTCTATCACTCTAGTGGTTAGGTGCGGTTACGGCTTACGGGTTACGGGGTCCGCGCGGGCCGTAGTCGAATTCGGCGGTGAGCGGGCCGAAGGCCTTGAGGCCGGCGGGGGCATCGGCAGGCGGAAGGTGCAGCTCGAGGAACGCGCCGGCATCCGAGGACTCGATGGCGGCGAGCGCCTCCTCGAGTTCCTCGAAGGTCTGCGCGGAGTAGGACTTCATCGTCGTATCCGGCTTGAAGACCTGCGGCAGCGCGCCGTACGACCAGTTCTGGATGTCGTTGTACTCGTCCTCCATGCCCAGGATGTAGCGCTCGATGGTGTAGCCGCGGTTATTCATGAGTACGATGATGGGATTGAGTTCCTCGCGCAGGATGGTGGACAGCTCCTGGGCGGTGAGCTGGAAGGAACCGTCGCCGATGAAGAGGACGTGGCGGCGGCCCGGCTCAGCAAGCTGAGAGCCGAGCGTCGCGGGCAGGGTAAAGCCGATGGAGCCCCAGATGGGCGAGTTGATGTACTTGACGTTCGCGGGCAGCTGCTGGGCGCTCAGGCCGATATGCGAGGTGCCGGCCTCGGCGATGACCACGTCGTCCGCGCGGAGGAAACGTGCCATGCGCGGCCACAGCTCGGCCTGCGTGAGCGGACCGGTAGGCGCGGCGGCGCTCGTGGTCGGGGCGGTCTCGCGCGGGGTGGCGGGACGCTCGGGGGCGCGGTCGATGAGGGCATCGATAAGTTCGCGGGTGGTGAGCCCCACGAAGTACTCGCCGTCAACGCTGGCGTGCTGGTCACCGAGGTTAACCACGAGCGCGTGGTCAAGCTCGTGCGTGAACGAACCGGAGTTGACCTCGATGAAGCGCGGGTTCGTGGTCACCAGGAAGTCCGAGTGCTCGACGCGGTCCTTGACGCCGGGCGCCGAGGCCGCGCCGTTGTAGGTGCCGATGAAGAGCGGATGATTCTCGGGCAGGAGGGCCTTGCCGGAGGACATCTGGGCGAAAGGAATCTGTGCCTTCTCCGCCAGGCGCAGGAGGGGCTCGGTAAAACCGTGGCGGTCCGCGTCCTGGTCAATAAGGAGGAGTGGGTGCTCGGCGCGGGCGAGGACCTCGAGGATGCGTGCGGCCGCGGCCTCGAGGCGCTCGGGGTCGGAGGCGGGCAGGGAGGTGTCGAGCGGGGCATCGGGAGCCTCGATGGTGAGATGCGTGATGTCCGAGGGGAGCTGGATGTGGACGGGGCGCTTCTCACGCAGACAGGTGCGCAGCGCGCGATCGATTTCCTCAACGGCGTTCATGGGGGAGACGCGCACGGCGACCTCCGTGAACGGCGCGATGGCCTCGAGCATATTCGCGAAGTCGCCATCCGCGAGGGAGTGGTGGAGGTTCCAGCGGAACTCCGTGGCGTACTGCGGTGGGGCGCCGCCGATGGAGACGACCGGGATGTGCTCCGCGCGCGAGCCCGCAATGCCGTTGAGAGCGGAGAGCTCACCCACGCCGTACGTGGTAAGAAGCGCGCCGACGCCGCGCGAGCGAGCATAGCCATCCGCCGCATACGCCGCGTTGAGCTCGTTGCAGGCGCCCACGAAACGGATGCCTTCTGCGTCGCGCAGCTGTTCCAAAAAGCTCAGGTTAAAATCGCCAGGCACGCCGATGACTTCGGTAATGCCAATGTCTTTGAGACGGCGGAGGAGGAATTCGCCCACGGTTGTCTGCATGCAGTGCTCCTTTCGAGACGGTGAGTGCTGCCGTCTATTATGACGCGTTGACATAAAGGGGGCGGTCTTTTGTGTGCGCTCTTTTGTGTGCAGGGGCGGCCCTCAGGTAAAGTCTCCGTGTGATACTTTCGAGTATCTGGAGACGTGCCAGAGCGGCCGAATGGGGCTCCCTGCTAAGGAGTTGACTTACTTGCGTAGGTCCGGAGGTTCAAATCCTCTCGTCTCCGCCACTCAACCCCCGGTTCTCGCCGGGGGTTGTCGCATGTGTGGGGCAAGGCGCCACGCGCGTCGAGGAAACTGCGTCACATAACTAGGCGGCGGGAACGCGCTGGGGTTAGGATCGGCTGGTGAAAATCTCGTGGCTTGGACCCGCGCGGCTCACCGCGGTCGGGTTTATGGCTCTCATCTTGACGGGCACGCTGTTGCTCATGTTGCCCATCTCGGCGCATGTGCCGCACTGGACGCCGTTTCTTCCGGCATTTTTTACGGCGACCTCGGCAGTGTCGCTCACCGGGCTCATCGTTGAGGACACCGGTTCGTACTGGACACATTTCGGCCAGTGCGTCATCCTGGCGCTCATCCAGCTGGGCGGTTTGGGCATCATGTCGCTCGCGTCGCTGTCGGGCATGCTGCTTACCGGGCGGGTGAGCCTCAAGGCGCGTGCCGCGGGCGCGGCGGAGGGACGCCCCATCGTCGAAGGCGGCATTCGGCGCACGCTCACGTTTACCTTTCTCTTCACTTTCGCGGCGGAGGCGGCCGTGGCGCTCGTCGTGGGTGTGCGCGGCATGGCGCACTACGGCTGGACCGGGCCGCAGGCGGTGTGGGAAGGCACGTTTCACGCGGTCTCCGCATTCAATAACGCGGGCTTTTCCACGTACTCGGATAACCTCGTGGGTTTTGCCGCGGACCCGTGGATTCTGCTGCCGCTGGCGGCGGCGATCATCGGCGGCGGTCTCGGCTATCCGGTTCACGCGGAGTTCCTGCGCCGCGTCCGCGCGCGGCTTACGGTGCGCGCACGCGTCCACCATGCATCGGTGACCGCGCGCATGACCTTGTGGGCATCTGCGGTGCTGGTCGTGGGGGGGACGGCGTTCATGTGGGCATCGGAAAGCCGGGGCGTCCTGGCGGGGATGCCGGCGGGGCAGCGGCTGCTCAATGCTTTCTTCATGGCGGTCTCGCCGCGCACGGCGGGCTTCAATGCGATTGATTATGGCCAGGCGCACCCGGTGACGCTCATGGGGACGGATGTCCTTATGTACATCGGCGGCGGCTCGGCGGGTACGGCCGGCGGCATCAAGGTCACGACGGCGTGTGTGCTCCTTGCGGCGATGGTGGCGGAATTTCGCGGCCGTGATGACGTCGCCATCGGACACCGGCGCATCCCCACTGCGGCGGTGCGCCAAGCGCTGGTGCTGGCATTCTTCGGAATCGCCGTCATTGCGGTGGGCGTGGGCCTGTTGCGCGCCTTCGACCCGCAGTTCACCGCGGACCAGGTCATGCTGGAGGTGACCTCCGCGTTTGCGACGGTGGGCTTGTCCACCGGCATTACCGCGTCGCTGAGTGCGCCGTCCCAAATTATCCTGTGTTTCATTATGTATCTGGGCCGCGTCGGCCCCACCACACTCATCGCGGCGCTCGCCGCGCGCGCGGTCACGCAGCGCTTTAGCTACCCCGAGGAAAGGCCCTTCATTGGTTAATATTTTTGGTTCCCGGAAGACCATCGACATCGCACCCGTCGTGGTCGTGGGCCTCGGCCGCTTCGGCCACGCGTTGGCCCGCGAGCTCATGGACCATGGCGTGGAGGTGCTCGGCATCGACGCTTCGGACAAGTTGGTGCGCGAGATGGCGCCCGAGCTCACGCAGACCGTCCAGGCAGATACTTCCGATGCCGCCGTGCTCACGCAGCTCGGCATCGACGAGGTCGAGCGGGCCGTTGTCGCCATCGGCTCGGACGTGGAGGCCTCTATCTTGACGGCCTCGAATTTGGTGGAGCTGGGCGTGCGCGACGTGTGGGCGAAGGCAGACTCGGAGGCGCACGCGCGCATCCTGCTCAAAATCGGTGTCCATCACGTCATCCGCCCAGAACGCGATACCGGTCGGCGCATCGCGCACCTCCTGTCCGGCCGCTTCGAGGATTTTGCGGAGATCGCGCAGGACTACGGCGTGACCAAGCTCGTGCCGCCCGCGTGCGTGCAGGGCAAGCCGCTCGACCTGGCCAAGGTGCTGCGCGAGTACAAGGTGCAGCTGGTCTCCGTGCGCACGCTGGGGCGGTGGCTGCCGCTTACTGATGGCCGCGAGCTCACGGCGAACGACCTCATCGTGGCGGCGGGCTCGCCGGCGGCGTTGGAGAAGTTCACGGAAGGATAAGCTGCGGCGCCGGCTACAACTCGACCGGCCAGTGGTGGGGATACCGCTTCCTGTGCGCCCTGCGGTCGATCGATGGCCTGCGGGGCGCACGCCTGTCTGCCGCGTTAGACTGCGGGGCATGAGCAACCCTGACAAGCGTTTCCCGCGCGCCGTCTACGGGCGTGGCGAGGAGCCGGACCCGCGCTTTAGCCTGGCCAATGAACGGACGTTCCTCGCGTGGACGCGCACGGCGCTCGCGTTCATTGCTGGCGGCGTGGCGTTGCGCGCCTTCGAGCTCGACTTGCCGGACCGCGTGACCGGCGCGGTGAGCGTCGTCATGCTCATCGCGGCGCTCGTGCTGCCGGTAGCCGCGTGGTTGCACTGGGCGCGTTGCGAGCGTGCCATGCGTGAGGGAACACCGCTGCCGGGCAGCTTCGCGCTACCGGTGTTGATCCTCGCCGTCCTCGTCATCGCGGGCATCCTGCTGTACGGAGAAACCCGTGCCTAGCGCGCTCTTTGATGCTGGCCTGCAACCGGAGCGCACCCGCCTGTCGTGGCAGCGCACGGCGCTCGCGGCGGTCGGCGCGCTGCTGCTTACGCTGCGCGCGGCGGGGTTCGCGGTCTCGTGGGCGCTCGTCCTCGTCGCCATTGCCGCGGGCGGCCTGTATCTCGCTGCGCGGGCGCGCGCCGGTGCCGTGGACCGCCGACTCGCGGCGGGTGAGGGTCTGCCGGGGGCGGGAACCTTGGCGGGGCTCGCGGGGTTGACGGTGGGGTTGGCACTGCTTGGCCTGGTCTCGCTGTAAGCGGGCACAATGGGGCGCATGTACACGATTGCTGTTATCGCCGGTGATGGAATCGGCACCGAAGTTATGCCCGAAGGCCTGCGCGTCCTGCGCGCGGCGGCTGAAAAATTCGACCTGGAGATCGAGTTCACCGAGTTCGATTGGTCCTCGGCGGAGTACTACCAGCGCACCGGAAAGATGTTGCCGGACGATTGGAAGGCGCAGCTGGGTGGTTGTGACGCCATCTACTTCGGTGCCGTAGGCTGGCCGGATGTCGTCCCTGATCATGTGAGCCTCTGGGGTTCGCTCCTCCAGTTCCGCCGCGAGTTCGATCAGTACATCAATCTGCGTCCGGTGAAGCTACTCGCCGGCGTGCCCTCGCCGCTCGCAGGCCGTGAGCCCGGCGATATCGATTTCTGGGTCGTGCGCGAGAACACCGAAGGCGAATACTCCTCCGTGGGCGGCACGATGTTCCCGGACACGGATCGCGAGACCGTCATCCAGGAAACTGTCATGACCCGCACTGGCGTCGACCGCGTCTTGAAATACGCCTTCGATCTCGCGCAGCGTCGCGACGCCAAGCATCTCACGTCCGCGACGAAATCGAATGGCATTGCCATCACCATGCCGTATTGGGATTCCCGCGTTGAAGCCATGGCGGAGAATTACCCGGAAATAAGCGTGGATAAATATCACATCGACATCCTCACGGCCCAGTTCGTCATGCACCCGGACCGCTTCGACGTGGTGGTCGCCTCCAACCTCTTCGGTGACATTTTGTCCGATCTCGGCCCGGCCTGCACCGGCACCATTGGCATCGCGCCGTCAGGCAATATCAATCCCACGGGCGAGTTCCCCTCCCTCTTCGAGCCCGTCCACGGATCGGCCCCAGACATCGCTGGCCAGGGGATTGCCAATCCCATCGGCCAGATTTGGGCCGGCGCGATGATGCTCGATCACCTCGGCGAGCGCGAGGCTGCCGATGCCGTCATCGCGGCCTTCGAGTCCGTCCTCGCCGAGGGCCAGGGTTTGACGCCCGATATGGGCGGCACCGCGACTACCTCCGAATTGGGGGCCGCAATCGCGGCTCGGCTGGCGGACTAACGGCCCGCCGTGGGGTTGACGTGGGGGTGGCACGATGTGGCCCCGACCCTAGTGCGTGGTTTATGGTAATGCGTGTCTCTCGCGGTGAACGCCGCCGTGTATCTCATTTCCAGGAGCATCATGACCACCCCACAAACGCACCCATCGACCGCCCATGCCGAGGGCGAAGACGACAAGCCCCTCGGCACTTTCGAATGGCGCCGTGAATTCACCGGCCTCATTGTCGGTCTTGTTCTTGCCGCACTCATTTGGTTCTTTTTCCCGTCCAACGCCGTGGAGACTGTGATGCAGTCTTCCGGAGCTGACCCGGAGGAGACCTACACGCTTGAAGGCCTGCGCGCCGTCGCCGCCGTTACCGTCCTCATGGGCGCATGGTGGATGACCGAGGCCATTCCGTTGGCCGCCACCGCCCTTATCCCGCTCGTCGTCTTCCCGCTGGCTGGCGTGGGCACGATTAAGGAAGTCGGCTCGCCGTACGCGTCCTCGACCATCTTCCTGTTCATGGGTGGCTTCCTTATCGCGCTGGCCCTCCAGCGTTGGAATGTCCACCGCCGCATGGCGCTTGCCGTTGTCAAGGTCGTTGGTACGTCGCCGAAGCGCCTCGTGCTCGGCTTCATGCTTGCCACGGGCTTCCTGTCCATGTGGGTGTCCAACACCGCGACCGCCGTGGTCATGCTGCCTATTGGCATGTCCGTCCTGACGCTTACCGCTGACACGGTCGGCGGCATGGCTAACCAGAAGAAGTTCGCGACCGCGCTCATGCTCGGCATCGCCTACGCTGCGTCCATCGGCTCCCTGGGCACGCTCATCGGTACTCCGCCGAACGCCCTGCTCGCTGGCTACATGCGTGAGTCGCATGACATCGACCTGAGCTTCGGCAAGTGGATGATCGTCGGCATGCCGATTGCCATCGTCTTCCTCTTCATCGCCTGGTTCCTGCTCGTGACCATCTTCAAGCCGGAGATGGATCGTATCCCGGGCGGCAAGGAGCTCATCAACGACGAAATCAAGGCCATGGGTCCGTGGACCGGCCCGCAGATCGCCACCGCCATCATCTTCCTGTGCGCCGCTGTCGCATGGGTTGCTCTCCCGTTCTTCCTTGATAAGGAGTCCGGCTACGACGATGCCATCGTAGGTATCGCCGCTGGCCTCATCCTCTTCATCCTGCCGGCCAACTTCAAGTCCGGCGTGCGCCTGCTTGACTGGAAGACGGCCAATGACATGCCGTGGGACGTCCTCCTCCTCTTCGGCGGCGGCCTGTCTCTGTCCGCGATGTTCAATAACTCCGGCCTGTCCCTGTGGATTGGTGAGCTGGCCAAGGGCCTGGGCTCCCTGCCCGTCATCCTGCTCATCGCCGCGATTGCCTTCTTGGTCCTCTTCCTGACGGAAATCACCTCAAATACCGCAACCGCCGCGACCTTCCTGCCGATTATGGGCGGCGTCGCCGTGGGTATTGGCCTCACGGCGAACGGCGACATCAATGTCCTCGTGCTCTGCATCCCGGTCGCACTCGCCGCCACCTGTGCGTTCATGCTCCCCGTCGCCACCCCGCCGAACGCCATTGCGTACGGCTCTGGCCACGTGAAGATTGGCGACATGATCAAGGGCGGTATTTGGCTCAACATCATCGGTACCGTGCTCATCACACTCACCGTCTACTTCATCGCCATCCCGGTCTTTGGCCTCACTGCTTAATCACTTTCTCTTTCTGCGAATGCCCCGCCTCGTGCGGGGCATTGCGTATGGTCTGACCCGGGTAAACAGCAGGTAAAAACATTGACTGGCCTGGCGATTTGTCACAATTCAAAGCCGTGGGTATAGTTATTCCTCGTTGCACAGAGAGCACCAACCGCTCGAGGCAATGGTTAGCGCCCGTAGCTCAACGGATAGAGCATCTGACTACGGATCAGAAGGTTGGGGGTTCGAATCCCTCCGGGCGCACAGCACAAACCCGCTGGCCGCAAGGCTAGCGGGTTTCTTCGTGTTCCATCCGCCCGTGCTGCAGCGTGGGGGTAGGGGCGCTTATATTTCGGGCGCGTTATCAGGAGTGTGACGCTGAAAATGAGGCTAGTGCGCCCGATAGTGCCCGCCGTGTTCAATAATGACGGGTCTTATGCTGGTGGCCCAGCGCCGTCGGGTAAAAGCATGGGGCATTAGGATAAAGCCAACAGGCGTGCCCGGCGGGCAGAAGGAGACGAGCAATGAACAAGTGGACCCCGGGCCTCATCGGTGGCGCCGTGCTGGGCGGCATTATGTGGATTGCCACGGGAACGTTCTGGTGGCTGCTTGCAGGCATAGTCGTGGGGCTGGCTGTCGTGCCGCTCGTAGGACGCGAGGACCGGCAGAAGAATTACGCGCGCAAGAAGCGTGATGATAACTTTCGTGACTAACTACTAACGCGGGGTAAGGTGAAGGCGATTAGTTCGCGGTGATAAACGGTGGTGCGCATGAATAACGAACAGCAGGTTCTCGACAACGTAGACAAGCTCGAGGTTATGCTGCGCAGCGAGGATGAACTCGACCCCGGTCAGGCACAGGAGCTCAAGACCTTGGCCACGGGTCTGCCCATTCGGGATGTCATCGCCATTGTGGAGCGTTGCAATGCGGTGCGCGCGGCGCTGGTACTGCGCCTGCTGCCGCGGCGCAAAGCCATCGAGGTATTCGACGCCATGGACTTCGCCCAGCAGGCGGACGTTATCGATGAGTTGGGCAACGCCGAGGTCTTCGAGTACTTCGATGCACTTGAGCCCGAGGACCGCGTGGCGCTGCTCGATGAGCTGCCCGTGGAAATTGCGGACCGCCTGTTGCGCTC
Organism: Corynebacterium sp. DNF00584; assembly: GCF_001552965.1. NCBI lineage: Bacteria > Bacillati > Actinomycetota > Actinomycetes > Mycobacteriales > Corynebacteriaceae > Corynebacterium > Corynebacterium sp. DNF00584. Next base: position 78,987 of record NZ_KQ959730.1, read on the forward strand.
GCTTAATAAACCGGACCGTGACATTACGGGCGTGGTGTTGGGCTATGAGAAGGGCTCAGTGGGCCGCCGCATGTCGCCGGAGGTGCCCACGCTGCATCCGGAGATGACTGCGGCTGCAGCGCTGGCGCAACTTAAAGAGACCGCGCAGGACTTGGAGACGATCTACACGCTGCCCATCGTGGAGGCGGACCGCCGGCTGGTGGGCGTGGTGAGTTTCCGTGAAGTATTCCAGGCGCCGGATACAACCCCGCTAGGTGAGCTCATGCGGGAGGCAGTGTTTGCGACGGCCACGGATGATGCGGAGGAGGTCGCGCGTTGGTTCCTGCCGCTGGACTTCCTGGCGCTGCCCATCGTGGATGCCTCGGGGCGCCTGGTGGGACTGCTCGCCTGGGATGACGCTATGGATATCCAGGAAGAAGCAGATAACGAGGACACCGCGCGTGCGGGTGGTACGAATCCACTGCATCAACCGTATCTGTCTACGCCGCTCATGAAGCTGGTGAAGTCGCGCATTGTCTGGCTGCTGGTGTTGGCGGTCTCCGCGCTGCTCACCGTGCAGGTGCTGGCCATGTTTGAGGAAGCACTTGCAGCCGCGGTGGTGCTGTCCTTGTTTATTCCGCTGCTCACCGGCACCGGCGGCAATACGGGCAATCAGGCTGCCACCACGGTGACGCGAGCTCTCGCGATGGGCGATGTGCGCGACCGTGACTTGTGGGGCGTGTTGTGGCGCGAGTTGCGTATTGGCATGGTGCTTGGCGCCGTGCTGGGCACTGTGGGCTTTATCCTTGCGACCCTGGTCTATGACGTGAAGATCGGCACGGTCATCGGAACCACGCTGTTCTTGGTGTGCACGATGTCTGCCTCCGTGGGCGGACTCATGCCGCTGGTCGCGAAGAAGGTGGGAGCGGACCCAGCAGTCTTCTCCAACCCGTTTATCTCGACTTTCTGCGACGCGACCGGCCTTATTATTTACTTCCTCATTGCCAAGTCCGTGTTGGGAATCTAACGCCAGGGAGCTAGAAGACCTCGATACGTCCACCCATGGACTCGGCCTGACGCAGCTGGGAGACCCAGCCGTGGGAGCCGGGGGACAGGCGCAGGACGGGGCGGGAAGAAATCTTCACGGGGGAGACGGACTCCTTGCGGGCGCCGGTGCGCGCTTCGAGGCGGGTGCGGGCGGCATAGCCAGCCTCCGCGAGGTCCGCGATGGTGGGGTTGTCCGAGGCCAGCGCGTCGCGCGCGGCGGTGACGTAGTTCAGGAACTCGTCGAGCGCCTTGACCACGGCCGCGGAGTTGGTCTCACACATCTGCTGCACGAGCTCCGGTCGGGTGCCCGCCACGCGGGTGGCGTCCTTGAAGGAGCCGGCAGCCAGCGACTGGGAGAGGATTCCGCCGTGGTCGCCGACGACGGCGAGGGACTCGGCGATGACGTGCGGCAAGTGGCTCACGCGCGCGACGGCTTCGTCATGCGGGGCGACCCGCACCGGCATGGCCTCGGCCTTGGCCATGGCGGCGAGGCGCACGACGTCGGCGAAGAGGTCGATCCAGGACTGAGGCAGCTTCTCCACCTCCAGGGCGTAGTCATAGGTCACGGCCCACGCCGCACCGGCGAAGAGACCGCGCTGCGAGTTATCCCAGCCGGACTGGGAGGTGCCGGCCATGGGGTGGCCGCCCACGTAACGGGACTCGAGGCCGCGTTCCTTGACCAGATCGTAGACCTGGGTCTTCACGGACACGACGTCCGTGATGCCGCACGTAGGGGCGTGCTCCACGATGGCGTCGAGGACGGAGGCGACGGCCTCGAAAGGCACGGCGAGGACGATGAGTGCGCCTTTTTTCTCTGCGCGGGCGAGAACGCCGGGCAGGTCATTGGTGACGTCAAAGCCCTGCTTAGCGGCGCGGCGGGCGCCGGAGGTGGAGTGGTTATAGCCGAATACGGCATGTTCGCGTGCGGTCAGATCGCGCAGCAGCGAGCCGCCGATGAGGCCGAGGCCAATAATGCAGACAGGGCGGGAGACGGTATAAGGATTCACATGACAATCATGGCACAACCCGACTAACCTGACGAGGTATGAGTCAGGATGAATTGCTCTCCTTCGCCGTGACGGTCGCGCGCAGCGAGGGTGCCTGGGTTGTCCGTTCCTTCGCGGATGATTTTGAAGACCCCCAGACGTCCATCGCCGCAGTGCGTGCGCTGCGCAGCGAGGGCGCAGCGTTTGCGCTGCTGTGCGTCGACGATGACTACTTCGTCATCGTCCGCCCGGTTCCGGGCGATGTGCGCATGTTGCTTTCCGATGCCACCATGGCCGTCGATGATGATTTCGCGGCAGGTTTCCTGGAGTTGCGCGACCTTGAGATCCCCGATATTGCCCCGGAAGACCTCGATGACGCGGACCCCTTCGGCGACGGCGACTTCGACATCCTGGCCGACCTCGGCATGGACGAGTATCAAATCGAGGCCATCATCGACAATGACGAGGACTATCCCTCGGACATGCTGCTGCGCATCGCGGGCGAGCTGGGCTTCGGCGACGAGCTGGAAGATGCCCTCGATCTCTAGCACCCCCGCCGCGCCCGACCAGCCCGAGCGCGTCCTGCCCCGCGAATCCGGTCTCGCCCGCGCCGAGGAACGCATGCGCCGTGCCCTCGCGGTCGCGCGCACTACTCCCGCCGGTGACGTGCCCGTCGGCGCGGTTATCTACGGCCCCGACGGCCGCGAGCTTGCCACCGGCGTTAACCGCCGCGAGCAGCGCCAGGACCCCACCGCCCACGCGGAGGTCGAAGCCATCCGCGCTGCCACGGCTGGCGCTGCGGCGAAAAGCAATGATGGATGGCGGCTCACCGATTGCGAGCTCGTCGTCACCCTCGAGCCCTGCGCCATGTGCGCTGGCGCCCTCGTCGGTGCGCGCGTCGGCTCCATTGTCTTCGGCGCGTGGGAACCACGCACCGGCGCCTGCGGCTCCCTCCTCGAGGTTCCTCGCGCCCCGGGTGCCCTACACGTCCCACAGGTCCGCGGCGGCGTCCTCGAGGACGAATGCGCCGAGCTGCTGCGCGGCTTCTTCGGCGACCTGCGCTCAATCGTTACGTCGTTGTAACCCACACAGCTGTGTCACGCCGTTAGGGTGGGGATATGAGCGATTTTGAGAACAAGAAAGACGAAGTACTCGGTTCTGCCAAGGAGAAGTTTGGTCAGGCCACGGATAATGAATCCCTCGAGAACGAGGGTAAGGCGGACCAGGCCAAGGCAGGCGTCAAGCAGAAGTTTGAGGACGCCAAGGACGCCGTAAAGGAAAAGGTCGATGACTCCATCGCCGCTGTGAAGGACGCTACGGAAGACTAAACCGCAACCACACCGCAGTGACGGACGCGCCCGCGGGGCTAGTGATTTTGTTCGGGCCCTAGGTCTGCTTTAAGCTGTTTCGCGGTGGCGTGTCCGAGCGGCCGAAGGTGCTCGCCTCGAAAGCGAGTGTTGGGTAATCCCCAACCGCGGGTTCAAATCCCGCCGCCACCGCACTGAGCCCCAACCTGTTTATGCAGGTTGGGGCTTTATCTTTTGTGTCGGCTACACTTGGGTGAGTTTTCAACCGAGAGAGGACGACATGGCTAAGTTCCTGTACCGCGTGGGACGCTGGTCTTTCCTGAACAAGTGGAAGGTCATTATCGCGTGGCTCATCCTGGTCGCTGCTGCGGCCGGCGCGATGGCCACACTCATGAAGCCGATGACGAGCGAGTATTCCATTTCGAATACCCCGGCCATCGACGCCACCCACCGCGCGTCTGAACTCTTCCCCGAAGCGGGCAACCTCGCCAACGCGCCGAGCGTCAACCTTGTGTTCCAGGCGCCCGAGGGCGAGAAGCTTTCGGATCCGGAAAATATGGCTGCGATCCAAGACGTCGTCGACTACATCAAGGACAACCTCGGCGTCGAGGGCCAGCGCTTCGGCAACCCGCTTGAGGTCTCGCCACAACTTCAGCAGAGCGTTATTGACCAGTTCACGTCCATGGGCCTGCCCGAGGAGACCGCGCGCGCGGACGCGGATAACCTCGCGATGGTCAACGAGGACGAGACCATCGCGTACACGACCTTCGACTTCGACGCGGACTCCGCGAACTCCGTGAAGCAGGAGGATAAGGACGTCGTTACCGCTGCGATGGAACTCGGCCGCGAGCAGGGGCTCACCGTCGAGGGCGGCGGCGCTGGCTTCGGCGACGCCATCGCCGTCGAAGAAATGTCCGAGATCATCGGTCTCGCCGTCGCGTTCATCGTTCTGGTCTTCACCTTCGGCTCGCTCGTCGCTGCGGGCATGCCGCTCATCACCGCCGTCGTGGGCGTGGGCCTGGGCGCTATGGGTGTCATGATTGCCACCCACTGGGTCACCCTCAACTCCATTACCCCGGTCCTCGCCCTCATGATCGGCCTGGCCGTGGGCGTGGACTACTCGCTGTTTATTATCTCCCGCTACCGGCAGGAGCGCGCCCGCATGGAGCCTGCCGATGCCGCCGGTATGGCCGTCGGCACTGCCGGCTCCTCCGTGGTCTTCGCTGGCGCCACAGTGTTCACTGCGCTCTTCGCGCTGCTCGTTGCCAACATCGGCTTCCTCACCGCCATGGGCCTGTCGGCTGCGGGCACCGTGGCCGTCGCGGTGCTCGTCTCGCTCACGCTTGTCCCGGCGCTACTCGGCCTGTTCGGGAAGAAGGCCTTCGCCGGTCGCATCCCGGGCATCGCCGGTAACCCCACGCGTCGCGGCAGGGTCCGCCACGGCGAGACCATGGGCAGCCGTTGGGTGCGCTTCGTCCAGCGCATGCCGGGCCTCGTCATGGCCGTCGTGGTCCTCGGCCTCGGCGCGCTCACCACGCCGGTGCTCCACATGCAGCTCGCGCTGCCCACCGACACGACCTCGGACCCAGACACGACGCAGCGCAAGGCGGCCGACCTTATGGCCGAAGGCTTCGGCCCCGGCATCAACGGCCCCTTCCTCGTCATCGTTAACGGTCAGGACGCCAACCCGGATTCCGCGGCGCTCGCCCCGTACATGGCGGCGCAGGCCGAAGGCACGGATCAGGACAAGGCGACGCTGAGCTCCTTCCTCTACACCGCCTCGCAGCTCAACCAGGTGGGCGGCGTGAAGCACGCGCAGCTCGTGGGCCTCAACGGCGAAGGCACCGCCGCGCAGGTCATGGTCACGCCCGAGACCTCGCCGTCTGACGCGCGTACCGAAGGCACGGCCCAGGCCCTGCGCACCGCCACCGAGGAAATCGCGGACTCCACTGGCGCCGACATCGGCATGACCGGCCTTACCGCCGTCCAGCTCGACATCACCGAGCGCCTCCAAGCCGCCATGCTGCCGTACCTGACCATCGTCGTCGGCCTCGCCATTCTCCTGCTGCTCGTGGTCTTCCGTTCGCTACTCGTTCCGCTCGTCGCCGGCCTGGGCTTCCTGCTCTCCGTCGGCGCGGCCTTCGGCGTCACGGTCCTCGTCTGGCAGGACGGGCTCACCGGCCTCGTCCCTGCGCCGGGCCCGCTCATCTCGTTTATGCCGATCTTCCTCATCGGCGTGACCTTCGGCTTGGCGATGGACTATCAGGTCTTCATCGTCACCCGCATGCGCGAGCACTTCATCCGCAATCCCCGCGGCTCGCAGGCCTTCCACGGGAAATACAACGCCGTTGAGGAATCGACCATCGTGGGCTTCGCCCAGGGCGCCCGCGTCGTCACCGCCGCTGCCATCATCATGATCGCCGTCTTCGTGGCGTTCATTGGCCAGCCGCTGCCGTTCATCAAAATCTTCGGCTTCGCGCTCGCCGCCGGCGTCCTCTTCGACGCGTTCTGCATTCGCATGGCGCTCGTGCCCGCAACGATGTTCCTCACCGGCCGCGCCACGTGGTGGATCCCGCGCTGGCTCGACAAGATCCTGCCCACCCTCGACATCGAGGGCACCAAGCTCGAGGAAGAGTGGGAAGCCCGCCACGCCGCAGAGCCTGTAGACACGAGCCACTAGTGCGAGGTGGTGCATTCAAGGGAAACCTGTCTTAGTATGGACCTTGTATTCCTCCTCGCATTGAGGTCTTCCGTTCAGCGGAAAGGCCGCGAGGGGGTCTTTTGTTTGCTAAGAAGCCCTGGAGCCCAGTGTTGTTGTACCGCGGGCAGCTCCTCGCGCGGGCGACCGGTACGCTGGTTCTCATGACAAAACCACTTCTGGATACCGACTTAAGCTTCGACGTGCACACGCGCCTGCCCGAAGGCACCGGCAAGCACGGCCGCACCGGCGTGATTCATACCCCGCACGGCGATATCCAGACCCCGGCGTTTATCCCGGTGGCGACGAAAGCGACGGTCAAGACGCTGACCCCGGAGCAGATCCGTCAGACGGGCGCGCAGGCCATCCTCTCCAACGCGTATCACCTCTACCTGCAGCCGGGCCACGACATCGTGGACGAGGCAGGTGGCGTCGCGGAGTTCGAGAACTGGCACGGCCCCACGTACACGGACTCGGGCGGATTCCAGGTCATGTCGCTGGGCGTCGGCTTTAAGAAGGTCCTCGCCATGGACGTCGCGAACCTTACTGAGGGCGATATCCGCGCGGCGAAGAAGGAGCGCATGGCGCAGGTCGACGAGGACGGCGTGGACTTCAAGTCCATCATTGACGGCTCGAAGCACCGCTTCACGCCGGAGGTCTCCATGCAGATTCAGCACTCCCTGGGCGCGGACATCATGTTTGCCTTTGATGAGCTCACCACGCTCGTCGACACTCGTCAGTACCAGGAGGAATCCGTCGCGCGCACGCACCGCTGGGCCAAACGCTGCCTCGACGAGCATGACCGACTCACCAACGCGCGCGCCGGAAAGCCCCGCCAGTCCCTGTGGGGCGTGGTCCAGGGCGCGCAGTACGAGGACCTTCGCCGCCAGGCCACCCGTGGCCTCGTGCAGCTTTCCGATGCCGCCGTCGCCGCCGGCATGCGCGGATTCGGCGGGTTCGGCATCGGCGGAGCGTTGGAGAAGGAAAACCTGGGCACCATCGTGGGCTGGGTCTGCGACGAGCTGCCGGAGGACAAGCCGCGCCACCTGCTCGGCATCTCTGAGCCGGACGATCTTTTCACCGCCATCGAGGCCGGCGCCGATACCTTCGACTGTGTTGCGCCCACGCGCTTGGGCCGCCGCGGCGGCGTGTACACGCTCGACGGCCGCCTCAACCTCATGGGCGCCAAGTTTAAGCGCGACTTTAAGGGAATCGACGAGGAGTTCGGCGGCTACGTCTCGGAGAACTACTCGCGCGCATACATCCACCACTTGCTTAAGGCTCACGAGTTCCTCGCGGGCACGCTGTGCACCATGCACAACCTGGAGTTCATGATTCGCCTCGTCGACAATATCCGGGCCTCCATCGACGGCGGCTACTACGAGGCCTTCCGCGACGAGTTCATGGGCCGTTACTACGCGAAAAAGTAGTAAAGCCCCTGGCGGGAAGCCAGGAGCAAGGGACGCGGGAGATTAGGCGGCACGGTCAAGCGGCACGTAATCCTCGCGCTTCTTCACCCACTTGATGACCTGCGTCGTGATGGGCAGCATGACCACCTCGCAGGCGGTCTTCCACAGGAAGCCCACGATGACGTAGTTGAGGAACCCGCCAACGGTAGCGACGCCGATGACGGGCGCGGCGATGGCGCAGAAGATGACCGTGTCGCCCAGCTCGCCCACGACGGTGGACGCGATAAGGCGGCTAATGAGGCCCTTCTCGCCGGAGCGGGCCTTCATGCGCACGAGCGTGAACGAGTTGAGCAGCTGGCCCACGACGTAGCCGGCAAGCGAGGCGCCGAGGATCTGCGGCATGAGTCCGAGCGTGGCGGCGAAGGCCTCCTGGCCCTCATAGAAATCTGCGGCCGGCAGCCAGATCGCGATGTAGAAGGCGATGGCTGCGAGGATCGCCATCGCGAAGCCGATGGCCACGGCGCGCCGGGTGGACTTGAAGCCGTAGCACTCGGAGAGCACGTCGCCCACGATGTAGGCGAGCGGGAAGAGGAAGAACGCGCCGTCCGTGATGAGCGGGCCGAGCTGTACGCCCTTCGTGGCGTTGATATTCGAGATGAGGAATGTGACGACGAAGAGCGTGACCAGCCACGGATACAGCGTGGACTGTACCGGGATGAATCGGATGCTCTCGCCACGTGAATCCGTGGTTGCGGTTGCCGATTGAGTTGTCATGAGCATCAACTATGCCGCATGCGCGCGGTCTGCGCGAAACGCGCGCGATAGACTGGGCAGCTATGACACCAGCCGGACGTTATGCCCCTAGCCCCAGCGGCGACCTGCACTTTGGCAACCTGCGCACCGCGCTCATCGCGTGGCTCGCGGCGCGGGGCTCGGGGCGGCGCTTCGTGCTGCGCGTCGAGGACGTGGACACGCAGCGCTCTTCGGCGGAGTCCGCGCAGCGCCAGCTCGAGGATCTCGCGACGCTGGGCTTGGACTGGGATGAGGTGCTCTACCAGCACGATCGGGACGCGGCCTACGAGGCGGCGCTCGAGACGCTGCCGTACTACGAGTGCTACTGTTCGCGCAAGGATATCCAGGAGGCCTCCCGCGCGCCGCATGCCATCCCGGGCCAGTACCCGGGGACATGCCGTGAGCTTTCGCGTGCCGCCCGTGCCTCCAAGCGCGCCGAGCTCGCCGCCCAAGGCCGGGTCCCGGCGTTGCGCCTGCGCGCGGAGGTCTCCGAGTTCACCGTGCACGACGCGCTGCACGGCGACTACACCGGCGAGGTGGATGACTTCATCCTGCGGCGCGGGGGCCAGGCGCCGGACTGGGCGTACAACCTGGCCGTCGTTGTCGATGACGGATTCCAGGGCGTGGACCAGGTTGTGCGCGGCGACGACCTACTTACTTCGGCGCCGCGGCAGGCGTACCTCGCGACGCTCCTGGGATTACACGTGCCCGAGTACATCCACGTGCCGCTCGTGCTCAACGCGGAGGGCAAGCGCCTGGCTAAGCGCGACGGGGCAGTGACGCTGCGCGAGCTGCTCGAGACCCGCAGCGTGGGCGACGTCGTGGAAGCGATGGCCGCAGGCCTGGGCTACGAGGGCGTGCGCTCCGCAGATGAGTTCCTCGAGGTCTTCGAACTCGGGCGGTTGGGCACGGAACCCAGCGTTTTCGAAGGATAATCTCGACCGCATGACAGTAGGGCGGCCTACACTGGTTTGAGTTGTTTCTTGAACTTGAAAACTGGGGAGTGTCGCGTGGAAGTCCTGTTGATCTTGGTCGCCTTGATGCTGCTGACGGTGGTTGTCGCCGCTGTCGGCGACAAGATCGGACTGCCCTGGCCGGTGCTGCTCACCATCCTCGCGACCGTCGCCGCGCTTGTGCCGAGCATACCCACCGATCTGGAGATCCCCGCCGAGCTCATCCTGCCCATCTTCCTGCCGCCGCTGCTGTGGTCGCTCGCGCGCCGCACGTCCTGGGGTGTCATCCGCGAGCAGTGGATGACCATCGCGTTGCTGTCCGTCGCGCTTGTGGTCGTCACCACCTTCACGGTGGGCTTTACCGCATACGCGCTGCTGCCGGGAATTGGCATCGCCGGCGCCATCCTCATCGGCGCGGCCATCGCCCCGCCTGACCCCGTGGCCGTCGACGCCGTCGCCGAGCCCGTCGGCATCCCGCGTCGTATTATCTCCGCCCTGCAGACCGAGGGCCTGTTCAACGACGCCGCGTCCATCGTCGCCTTCCACCTCGCGCTCGCCGCGGTCACGGCGCAGGGCGAGCTTTCTTTCGCAGAGGGCCTGGGGAACTTTGCCTACTCGGCGGTGGTGGCGACGGCGCTGGGATGGGGCATCGGCAGGCTTGCAGCCTGGTTTATTCGCGGCGTCCACGACTCGACAACCCGCAACGCACTGACCTGGGTTATTCCTTTCGCGACCTATATCGCAGCGGAGGAACTCGGCGCCTCCGGCGTCATCGCCGTGGTCATCGCGGCCATCGAGCTGCACTCGCGCGCGCCGATTCATGCGGAGGACCGCCTCTCCGGCCAGGGCTTCTGGGAGACGGTGGAGATGCTCTTTACCGGCGTCGCCTTCGGCCTCATCGGCCTGTCAGCCAATAACGCCATCAGCGCGGTGGGTGCGGATATCCTCCATTCCATCCTCGTGGGCGTCATCCTCTCCCTCGTGGCGTTTGCCGTGCGCGGGGTGTGGATGTACCTGTTTTACCTCATTAATCGCCGCTCGGGCCGCCCGCACCTGGCACCCCTGCGCCTCCAGGAGGTCCTGCTCATGACGTGGTCCGGCATGCGCGGACTCGTCACCCTGGCGCTGGTCCTCTCCGTGCCCTCCGGCGCATTCCCGTTCCACCACGAGCTCGCCGTCATCGCGCTCACCGTCCTCCTCGTGACCATGGTGATTCCCGGCCTGCTCCTGCCGTGGCTCATGCGCCAGCTGGATCTCACGACCACGGCCGAGGCCGCACACGACAAGATGCGCACCGCGATTACCGAGCGCGCCCGCAAGGCCGCCCTCTCCGCCTTGCGCCGCCACTACGCGGACGCCGACCCCGAGATCGCCGCCACCATCGACGACTGGTTCACCGACCGCCTGGGCGATGAGCTCGACGACGAGCAGAACCCCGACACCCGAGCCTGGAAGATCGAGAAGGCCCGCGAGAAGGCCACCGAGGCCCAACGCGTCGCCTACACCGCTGCCCAACAGGCCCTCGTGCGTATGCGCGGCGAGCGCGGCCTCAACCCACACATCGTGGACGAGGTCTTGGTCGAGGTCGACCGTATGGTTCTCGTGGCGGAGCACCGCTAGGCTGGCTTTCATGGATGCGCCTTCCGATGCCGCCGCTGCCGCCTTCGAGTACGCCGGGGCCGACGCCGCGATGGACTACCTTTACGACTTCTTTGACGCGGACCTCGCCGATCGCGTGCGCGCGGACCGCGCGCTCGTGCCCGAGGGCATGGAAGACCTGCTTGCCGCGCACTCGCTGGAAGACTACGTGTGGCTGTGGCTTAAGGACACCGGCCCCAATAGCTTCTGGCAGTTCCTCCTCGACGGCGCCGCGGACGAGGACTATCAGATTGAGGATGCCCGCTGGGCGCTGGGCATGAGGCTGAAAGAATGGGCGATGGATTCGCCGCCGCACATCGCGTGGTTCAAGGAAGACGGTTCTGAGCTCCCCGTGATCGCCTAGCCGCCGGGCTGGCGCTTATCCGACACGCAGATCATGGATGTTGAAAAGCGCACCATGGGCGCAAGCATGAGCACCGGCACGTACGTCGAGCCCGACTGTACCTTCGACGTCACCCTCCACCGCTCCAATCCCAACACCACGCGTGTCTGGGCTGAGGGCGCACCCGTGTACGGCGACGACGGGCGGATTGTGGGCATCATTGTCGGCCCGGCTGATAATGGCGGGGATAGTGCGGTGACGCCGTTGGGTCGGTTGGGATAGCCCGGTCCTGTTTCCTTCCTGAAACAGGACCGGACTTTCCGCGTTTTCCGTAGCCTCGGAACCATGATTATCTTCCTCGACGTCGATGGAACCTTGGTCAACTACTCCAACGAAATTCCCCCGTCGGCCGCGGCGGCCGTGCGTGCCGCCCGTGCGAATGGGCACGCCGTGCTGCTCAACACGGGTCGCTCACGCGCGGAGATTCCGCAGTTCCTGTGGGACTTGGGCGTGGACGGCCTCGTGGGCGCGAATGGTGGCTACGTGGAGCTCAACGGGACGGAAATCTACCGGCATTCACTCAGCGCGCAGCAGACCGCAGAAATTGTGGATTGGCTCACCGCGCGTGGCTGCGAGTTCTACCTCGAGTGCAACGCGGGGCTCTTTGCCAGCCCGGGCTTCGAGGAGGCCGCACAGGGGCCCATGGCCGCGTATCAGGCAGCCAAAGGGCGTGAGCCGGTGCCCGTCACCGTTGCCTTCCACGGCATGGTCTTCGGCGAGCAGCTCGCGCGTCTTCAGGCGCGCGACGACGTCAATAAGATCAGCTACATCCTGGGCAGCTACGCGGACTTCGAGGAGACCGCGCAGCGCTTCCCTGAGCTGGAGAATCACACGTGGGGCGGCGCCGGCGCCACCGCTCTTTTTGGCGACCTCGCGCCGGCGGGCGTGAGCAAGCAATCTGCCGTCGCCGCCGTGCTGGACCATCTGCATGCTCAGCCTTCCGATGCCGCCGCCTTCGGCGACGCCGCCATCGACCTCACCATGTTCGCCGCGTGCGGCACCTCCGTCGCCATGGGCAACGCCCCAGCAGACGTCCAGGCTGCCGCCACGATGGTCACCGACGACGTCGACGAGGATGGCTTGGCTCACGCCTTCGAGAAGCTCGGGCTGGTTTAAGATCCAAAAAATCCCGACTCTAAAAGAGCCGGGATTTCCTTTGGCGGAGGATAGGGGATTTGAACCCCTGAGGGATGTGACTCCCGCACGCGTTCCAGGCGTGTGACATAGGCCGCTAGTCGAATCCTCCGCTGAGAAACATTATCAGGCCGTAGCAATCACGCAAAATCGCCAGCTCAGGCGAAGCTTTGGGGAGGGGAGGCTGCGGTGGGGTGGAGGGGGCATCGGAAGGTTGGGGCAACCTAGTTTGGAACGGACGCGGGGCAGCGGTTAAAGTAGGCAGCAGGATTCCGCGTGGCGTTTATCCTCTGAACTCCCCCAGGGCAGGAATGCAGCAAGGGTCAGGAGGCTCTGGCGGGTGCGCGGGGTCCGTTAATCGTTTTTCGGGGCGGGGAGTCGGCTACACTGTGTGCGGCATAGCAATTTGTTCATCACGTTAGGGAAGGCCACCATGTCGCTGCTATCACTCGATGCTGATCAGCTCAAGGAACTCGCTGAGCGCATCCGCAAGGACTACGCGGAGCTCAAGGCCAAGGGCCTGCAGCTCAACCTCACGCGCGGCAAGCCCTCCAAGGCACAGTCGGACCTGGCTAATGACCTGCTGTCCCTGCCGGGTGAGGACAACTACACCGACGCGGCGGGCAACGACCTGCGCAACTACGGCAACCTCGACGGCATCCGCGAGGTTCGCGAGCTGTGGGGCAAGCTGCTGGGCATCCCGGCGGAGAACCTCGTCGCGGCGGATAGCTCCTCGCTCAACATCATGTTCGACCTCATCTCGTTCGCGCACACGTGGGGCACGAACGACTCCGAGCGCCCGTGGGGCCAGGAGGACAAGGTTAAGTGGATTTGCCCGGTGCCGGGCTACGACCGCCACTTCGCGATCACCGAGAAGTTCGGCTACGAGCTCATCACCGTGCCTATGCTTGAGGACGGCCCGGACATGGGCGCTATCCGCGAGCTCGTCCAGGACCCACAGGTTAAGGGCATGTGGACGGTGCCGATGTTCTCCAATCCGACGGGCGTGACCATCTCGGAAGAGATCGCTCGCGAGCTCGCTTCTCTGGAGACCGCCGCCCCGGACTTCCGCGTCGTGTGGGACAACGCGTACGCGGTCCACACGCTCACCGAGGATTTCCCGCAGATTCTGCCCATCCTCGACTACGCGCGCGAGGCTGGCAACCCGAACCGTTTCTGGGTGATGTCCTCGACGTCGAAGATCACCTTCGCCGGCGCGGGCGTCGCGTTCTTCGCGTCCTCGCTGGAGAACCTCGAGTGGTACCGCTCGTTTGCGGGCATCCGCGGCATTGGCCCGAACAAGATTAACCAGCTCGCGCACTACGAGTTCTTCGGCTCGGCTGAGGGCGTGCGTTCGGTCATGCGCCGTCACGCAGCGCTCCTCGCGCCTAAGTTCGACGCGGTCCTGCGCATCCTCTCCGAGCGTCTCGGCGAGTACGAGGTCGCGCGCTGGACCGAGCCGAAGGGCGGCTACTTCATCTCGCTGGACGTCATCGACGGCACGGCGACGCGCGTGTGGGAGCTCGCCAAGGATGCCGGCATCGTGCTCACCAAGGCCGGCTCCGCGTACCCGCACGGCGAGGACCCCAACGACCGCAACATCCGCTTGGCGCCGTCCCTGCCGCCGCTGGCCGAGGTCGAGACGGCCATGGATGGCGTGGCCACCTGCGTCCTGCTCGCGGCGCTGGAGAAGCTCGGGGCGTAAATGAACGCCGCGGAGACCCAAGCCTGGTTGGCTAATATCATTCCGGCGCAGTTGCGCTTTGAGAATGACTTGGCCTACGCGTCGCTGGACAATGACGAGAACCTCGTCGCCACGACCCGCTTCGCGGAGGTCTCCACGGGGCTTTCCGCGGAGGGCATGGACGTGCGCGCGGAGATTCTCACCGTCGCCCGCGCCCCCTTGTCCTCCCTCGCCGCTCTTATCACGGAAGCCACTGAGCTTCTCGATGCCGCCCGCGTCATCCCCGCCCAGCCGGGCACCCTCCTGCCCAAGCTGGGCCCGGGTCGCCACGGCGTCCTCGTTGCTCCTTGGCTCTGGGGCGGGCCCACGCCACAGGTCAAGCTGGATGGCCGCTGGACGCTCATGCTTCAGCTCGTGGCGCTCACGGATTCCGAGTACGCCTATGCCGTCGAGGAAGGCGTGCCAGCGCTCCAGGACGCCGTCGCTGAGTCTGAGATCGACCTCCTCGACTGGTCGCGTTTCGAGTCTTAACCCCGCGTCTTTCCTGGCGCCTTTCTGGTCGCCGCCCGGCTTTGCCCGCGCGCGCTAGACGGTAGACTGTGCAATCGTGGCTCTTTACCGGAAATATCGTCCAGCAACCTTCGCCGAGGTGGTAGGCCAAGAGCAGGTCACCCGGCCCTTGTCCACCGCGCTCGACGCGGGGCGTATTAATCACGCCTACCTGTTTTCCGGCCCGCGCGGCTGTGGCAAGACCTCCTCCGCGCGCATCATGGCCCGCTCGCTCAACTGCGAGCAAGGCCCCACCTCGACGCCCTGCGGCGTGTGCGATTCCTGCGTCTCGCTCGCCCCCGGCGGCCCCGGCAATCTGGACGTCACGGAGCTCGACGCCGCTTCGCATAACGGCGTGGACGACATGCGCGATCTGCGCGACCGCGCCTACTTCGCGCCTGCCGAGTCGCGCTACCGCATCTTCATCATCGACGAGGCCCACATGATTTCGAATGCGGGCTTCAACGCGCTGCTCAAGGTCGTCGAGGAGCCGCCGGAGCACGTCATCTTCATCTTCGCCACCACCGAGCTGGAGAAGATGCTGCCCACCATCCGTTCGCGCACGCACAACTACCCGTTCCGCCTGCTCACCCCGTCCGCGATGAAGGGCCTGCTCCAGCGCACTGTCGCCGCTGAGGGTGTCACGGTCGAAGATTCCGTCTACCCCATGGTCATCTCCGCGGGCGGCGGTTCCCCGCGCGATACCCTGTCCATCCTCGACCAGCTCCTCGCCGGTGCTGGCCCCGATGGCCTCACCTACGATCTCGCGCGCCCGCTCCTCGGCATCACGGACATTTCGGTCATCGACGACGCCGTCGCCGCCCTCGCCGCCGGTGACAAGGCCGCGTTCTTCCAGCTTATCGATGCCGTCGTCGAAAGCGGCGAGGAACCCCGCCGCTTCGCTACCGACCTGCTCGACCGCCTCCGCGACTTGCTTGTGCTCCAAGCCGTGCCCGATGCCGTCGCCGCCGGTCTCGTCGCCGTGCCCGAGGATCGCGCCGAGGCCATGACCAACGAGGCCGCCGCCTTCTCCAACGCGCAGCTGGCCCACCTCGCCTCCGCGCTCAACGAGGAGCTGCCCAAGCTCCGTGGCGCCAGCTCCCCGCGCCTGCTCCTGGAAATCATGGGCGCGCGCTTGCTGTCCGCCCCGGCCCCCGCCGCTGCCCCCGGCCCTTCCGGCGCCACGGCTGGCGTTCCCGCGGCATCCGCCGCCGCCTCGGCCGCTGGCCCCGGCGCCCCCGCGGCCTCCGTGCCGTCTGCCACCGCCGGCGCGCAGACCGGCGCCCAGGCCGGTGCCGCGCTCCTCGCCGCTCGCCGCGCCGCCTCGGCCGCGGCCGCCACTCCGCCGGCCCAGCCCGCGCCCCAACAGCCTGCCCAACAACAGCCCGCGCAGCGACAGGAACAACAGCAACCCACGCAGCCGCAACAGCCCGCCCCGCGCCAGGAGCAGCAGCCAGAGCAATCCCAGCAGCCTACGCAGCAGCGACAGGAGCAGCCTCAGCCAGCTCAGCTTGCCGCGCCGCAGCCGGAGCAGCCCGAGCAGACCCAGCCCGCGGCCGAGACTCCGCAGCAGCAGACCGCCCCGGGCCCCGAGCTTCTCGAGCAGATTCGCGCCTCGTGGGCCGAGCTGCGTGCCGCGATTGGCCAGCGCAACAAGGTCGCCGAGATCATGCTCACCGAGGCGCGTGTCCTCGGCCTGCGCGATGAGACGCTCATCCTTGGCCACACGACCGGGGCGCTTGCGCACCGCATCAACGATGAGGCGAAGAACAAAGACATCGCCGCCGTCCTCGCGGAGAAGACGGGCACGACGCTGAAGGTCGAGTGCATCGTCGGCACCTCGCCCGAGGCCGCCGGCCTCCCGCCGCTCGCGCAGCCGCGCCAGGCGTGGAACCCCAATCAGCCCGCCCGTGAGACGGACGACAAGGAGGCAGAGAGTCCTAACGAGCCCCAGCCTTCCGATGCCCCCTCCACCCCCGCGCCGACGTCGGCATCGGGCTGGGGCGCCCCACGCCCCATCGGCGAGGAAGCTGAGTCGGCTGAGCCGGCCCAGGAGTCTGCGCCCCAGGAGTCGGCTGAGTCATCCCCGCAGCCGACCGCCCGTGAGGGCTGGGGCTCGCCGCGACCGATCGGCGAGGAAGCACAGCCTGCCCAGCAGGAGACGCACCATCACCTGCCGCCGCGTCCCGACCCGACGCCGCACCTGCGCCGTGAGGAGGCCGCCGAGGCACATCCTCAGCAGCCAATGCCGTCATCAGCGCCCGCGTCGCAGCAACAGCCGCAGGACGACAAGCCCGATTGGCGCAGTCGCATCGCGCAGGCCGCGGAGTCCAAGCGCCAGGCCTACGAGGAGTGGAACAAGCACACGCCGTCGTTTAGCGACGGCGTGCCGCTGCCGCCGGACCCGGGCCCGGAGGAAGACTTCGCACCGCCGGAGTTCCTGCCGCCAGACCCCGAGGCCGGCCAGGCGCCTCCGCGTCCCGACATGCAGCAGCTGCAGCAGTCGGCGCCGCAGAACGCCGCCCCTGCGCAGCAGCAGGCCCAGCCAGCTCAACCGGCCCAGACTTCCCAGCCTGCACAGAACACGCAGCCTGCTCGGCCTGCCCCACAGCAGCCGCAGCGCATGCTGCAACGACCGGCTGCAACGCAGCCGGAGTCCGCGGCGAGCGCGGCGCAGGCGCGCATGGCGGCGGCGAGGGCTCAGGCGACTGGAGGCGTGGGGGCATCGGCAAGCGAGGCAGCGCCTGGGGCGCCGGTGGACCGCGACGAGGAAGAACGCATGATGGCCGAAGAAGCCCGTACCGCGGGCCAGCATGACCACCGCACCGCGATGGAAGTCGCCGTCGAGTTGCTCGAGCAAGAGCTCGGCGCGCGGCGGGCCTGACGGGTACACTGGTTCGAAGTAAAATTCACCCTACGAAAGGCACTACGATGACCACCCCGGATCCGCAGCAGCAGGGCTTCGACATGCAGGAACTCATTAACCAGGCGTCCCGCGTGCAGGCCGAGCTGGCGAAGGCGCAGGAGGAGATCCTGGCCACCAACGTCACCGGTACCGCCGGCAACGGCCTCGTCTCCATCACCATGACTGGCGGCGCGGAGCTCGTCGACCTGCAGATTGACAAGTCCATCGTGGACCCAGAGGACGTCGACACGCTCAAGGACCTCATCATCGGTGCTTACAAGGAAGCACACGCGGCAGCCGGTAGGCTGGCACAGGAGAAGATTGGCCCGCTGTCGCAGGGCATGGGCCAGTCGCAGCAGAACTATGACGGTCCGAACTTCGGTGACGTCTTCGGCCAGCAGTAAACTTGGCCCCTGAAAGCCGCGGTTCTGCCGCGGCTTTTGTGCGTTTTATATAAGGAGTTTGCGTGTTCGAAGGACCGCTGCAGGACCTCATCGATGAGTTTTCGCGTCTGCCGGGAGTGGGGCCGAAGTCGGCGCAGCGTATCGCGTTCCACGTGCTGCACATGGAACCGGAGGACATCACGCGTTTGCAGGACGCGCTGGGGGCGGTGCGCGACGGTGTGACGTTCTGCCGTATTTGCTGCAATATCTCGCGCGAGGACCTGTGCCGGATTTGTATCAACTCGCAGCGTGACGCGTCGACGATTTGCGTGGTGGAGGAACCCAAGGACATCCAGGTCATCGAGCGCACGGGTGAGTACAACGGGCGTTATCACGTGCTGGGCGGGGCGCTTGACCCGCTGGCGAATATCGGGCCGAAGAACTTGAACATCGCGCAGCTGCTCCAGCGAATTGGCGGGGTGCTCGAGGACCGCGAGCTCGCGGATTCCACGCCGGAGCACCCGCTTTACGATGCCGCCCCCGACATCAAGGAGGTCATCCTCGCCACCGATCCCAATACGGAGGGCGAGGCGACGGCGTCCTACCTCGTGCGGTTGCTGCGGGACTTCCCGGATTTGAAGATCACGCGACTAGCGTCGGGTATGCCGTTGGGCGGGGACTTGGAGTTTGTGGATGAGTTGACGTTGTCGCGTGCGCTGTCGGGGCGTCTGGCTGTGCGTTAGTTTTGGGGGCCTGTCCGCGTGCGCGCGACAGAGTACCGGATTCCTGGGT
>NZ_KQ959731.1:0-51738 GCF_001552965.1 Corynebacterium sp. DNF00584
TGACGCCGGCTTTGTTGTGCGAGCGTGACCACTTCATTCCGCGGAACAAGGGCGGCGACACGAACGTCGCGAACCTTGTGCCGCTGTGCCGGTTCCATAACGGACGCAAGGGCGACGGTGATTCGTATACCCGTGATGCCGAGGGCAATTACTGGTACGTCACGCCGTATGGCAAGCGCCTACTCTGCACGGTGGACTAACCCCCACAAACGCAAACCCGCCCCCGAGGGGCGGGCGATTCGGCGTGCCGTTTTAGCTCTTGGTGCCACCGAAGACCTCGGGCACGGCGGTGACGTCGAGGGCTGCGTCGATGTCGGCGACCTCGTCAGCTGTGAGAACAATGTCGGTCGCGGCGAGATTCTCACGCAGACGCTCAGGCTTGCGGCTGCCGGGGATAGGCACCGCGCCCTTGGCCATGACCCAGGCCAGCGAGAGCTGCGCAGGCGTCGCGTCATGCACCGCAGCCAGCCGGCGGACGAGCGCGAGCAGCTCCGCGTTCGCGCCGTAGTCGCGGAACTGCGGCATCACGGCGCGGTAGTCGCCGTCGCCGAAGGAGGCGTTGGCACCCACGGTATCGGTGAGCAGGCCATTGGCCAGCGGACTAAACGCGATGAACTGCGCGCCGAGCTCCTCGACGACGGGCAGCAACGGCTCGTGCCACCGCGCCATCATGGACAGGCGGTTCTCGATGGCGGCCACTGGGGTCACCGTCTGCGCGCGGCGCAGCGTGGACTCGTCAACCTCGGACAGGCCCCACCCAAGGATTTTGCCCTCTGCGATGAGCTCGCCCATGACGCCTGCGACCTCTTCTACGGGCACCGCCGGATCTTGACGGTGCTGCAGGTAAACGTCGATGTGGTCCGTACGCAGCCGCCGCAGAGAGCCTTCCACGGAGGCGCGGATTCCCGCAGGCCGGGCGTCTGGCACGATAGGGTGCGTGCCCGTACCGTCTGAGGGCGCGAAGCGGATGCCGAACTTAGTGAGGATCTGCACCTCGTCGCGCACGCCCGCGAGCGCCTCGCCGACGACGCGTTCGTTGAGGTGCGGGTCCTCGAAGGGCCCGTAGATCTCCGCCGTGTCGAAGAAGCGATAGCCGGCGTCGAAGGCGGCGGTGAGGCTGGAGGGGCATCGGCAAGCGGGGCTCAGTACGCGTGGGACAAGCCCATCGCGCCGTAGCCAATGCGGGGCAGCATTTACATATTCTCCTTGATGTAACCCAACAGCCCGCGGACCGTTTCCACGTTGGTGTGATCGAAGCAGCTAAAACCAGGCTCCTCGAGTGAAGCGAGCGCGGCGTGGTCGGACTCGGTAAGCGAGAAGTCGAAGACGTCGAGGTTCTCCGCCATGCGCTCCGGGCGCACGGTCTTCGGAATGACAATGACGTCGAGGTCGAGCAAGTAGCGCAGCGCGACCTGGCCGGCGGTTACGCCGTGAGCGGAGGCGATTTCGTTCAGGACGGGGTTTGCGAAAATGTTGTTCATGCCCTCGGCGAACGGGCCCCAGGACATGTGCGCCACGCCGAGGTCGTCCATCACGGCATGGTCCTCACGCGCGGGACGGAAGACGTGGCTCTCAATCTGGTTGACCATCGGCGTGACATCGGAGAACGCCGCGATGTCGAGCATGCGGTTGGGGTTGAAGTTGGACACGCCGCTGGCGGAGGCGAGGCCGTCGGAGTACGCACGCTCGAGGTCACGCCACGCGCCGTAGTAGTCGTTGTAGGCCTGGTGTAGCAGCACGAGGTCCACGTGGTCGGTGCCCAGGCGTTCGAGCGATTCCTGCAGCGAATCGTAGGCGCGGCCGTAGTTGGTGACCCACACCTTCGTCACGAGGAAGATATCCTCGCGCGCCACGCCGGAGTCCTTGATGCCCGCACCGACGCCGCGCTCGTTGAAATACGCCTGCGCCGTGTCAATCATGCGGTAGCCCGTGTCGAGCGCCTGGGCCACGGTGCGCTCTGTGGTGTCGTCGTCAATCTGGAAGACGCCGTAGCCCAGCTTCGGCATCTGCAGTCCGTTTGCAAGTGTTGTGAATTCCATGAACCCACTAAGACATGCCGGCTGCGCATGCGTACAATGCTTTTCAACAGACCACCATGCACTGGAGGCATACATGGAGCTTGAACAGCTACGCCAGCTTCAGGCTGTCGCGGAGGAAGGCACGATTTCCGCGGCTGCCGATGCCCTCCACCTCACCCAGCCCGCACTCTCCCGGTCCATCCAACGGCTCGAACGCGAACTCGGAACCGAACTGTTCCGCCGGACGAAGAACCACGTCGAATTCAACGAAGCTGGCGAGCTCGCGCTGGCCGCAGCCACGGAACTCACGGCGCGCGCGGAGACGCTGCGCCGAGACCTGACAGCGCTGAGTAGGAAGCAGCGGACGGTGACGGTGGCATCGGCAGCACCGGCGCCGAGCTGGCGGCTCGCGGAGCTTGCCACGCAGCTCATGCCGGGGCTCATCCTCGACCCGGAGCTCGCGGCGAATCCAGAGCGCGTCGACGCAGACCTGCGCATCACGCTGCGCCCGCCCGGCCACCAGCTCATGACGGAGGACCTCTACGCCAACGTGCCCGCGGCGCATCGGCTGGCGGGCCGGCGCCACGTGCGGTTCGCGGACCTCAACGGCGAGCCCTTCCTCGTGCTCGCGGACATCGGTTTTTGGATGGACGTCGTGCGCGAGCACCTGCCGGACAGCGAGCTGCTCGTCCAGCGCGACGCGACCGTCTTCGAGCAGCTCCTCACCCACTCGCCCCTGCTGGCGTTTAGCACCCAGGCCACCCGGCCCCGCCCCGGCCGCACGTCCATCCCGCTTGCCGATGCCCCCGCCCACGCCACGTTCTTCCTCTCCCCCGGCCCGCACGCCGCGGCGCCCGCGCGCAAGCTCTACGAGGCAATCGCTAGAAGCTAAGTCGCATCTGATGCCACGCCACGCCGCCGTGGGTCGAGGCACTCGTGCCCTCGTCGACGAAGCCGAGCCGCGCGTAGAACCCGACGAGCTCGTCCTTGCACGTGAGCACGAGCCCCGCGCGGCCGCGTGCGCGGGAGTCCGCGATGGCGCGTTCGAGCACGCGCGTGGCTAAGCCCTTGCCGCGGCGGGCGGGGTCCGTGATGACAGAGAAGATCATCTGCCACGCGCCGTCGGGCTCGTGCGCGGCGGCGTCGGCGTACATGTCGTCGGTAAGGTCGCGGCGATTCGTCGCGAAGCCGCTCACGGCGGCAACGATTCCCGCGTCGTCGCGCAGGACCCAGTGGCATTCCGGGAATGCGGCCACGCGCGCGGCGACCTGGGCGGGTGGCGCGGCCTCGAGCCGGGCGAGCACCGCGGCATCCGCGGGATGAGCGCGTGTGATGGGCTGGCCGAGGACCGCGACGAGGGCGATGCGCTGGGTGACGACGAGGGAGGCATCGGAAAGCGGGTGCTCGCGCCAGAAGTCCGCGTGGGCGGCGCGCCAGGCGGCGACATCGGTAAAGCCCTCGCCCTCGGCGCGGGCGAAGTCAGCGTCGATGTCGCCAAATGCGCGCAGCTCGACGTCGGTGGTGCGCAGGACCGCGACGGGCGCACCCGCGGAGTCGAGGAGGATCTCGCCCTCGCCCACGCGTGGCAGAGGCTCGTCGCCGTACGCGGCGTGGAGAGAGGACGTTGCGGTCTTTGCGCCAGCAAGGATGGCAGCGACGAGCTCGTCGCGCAGCGGGCCGGGCAGGCCGTACTCGCCCAGGGTGAAGCCGTTGAATTCGGTCATGGCAACAGTCTAAACGCGCGCAGCGCCCCGCCGAAGTTCGGCGAGGCGCTGCGTGGCAGGCGGGATTATTCCCACTCGATGGTTCCCGGCGGCTTGGACGTGCAGTCCAGCACGACGCGGTTGACGTCTTTCACTTCGTTCGTGATGCGCGTGGAGATCTTCTCCAGCACGTCGTACGGCAGGCGGGTCCAGTCCGCGGTCATGGCGTCCTCAGAAGACACCGGACGCAGGACGATCGGGTGGCCGTAGGTGCGGCCGTCGCCCTGGACGCCCACGGAGCGGACGTCGGCGAGCAGCACGACCGGGCACTGCCAGATCTCGTTATCGAGGCCAGCAGCGGTAAGCTCCGTGCGCGCAATAAGGTCGGCCTGGCGCAGCGTCTCCAAACGGTCTGCGGTGACCTCGCCGATAATGCGGATGCCCAGGCCCGGGCCCGGGAACGGCTGGCGGCCGACGATCTCGTCCGGCAGTCCGAGCTCGCGGCCCACGGCGCGGACCTCGTCTTTGAACAGCAGGCGCAGCGGCTCGACAAGGGTGAACTCGACGTCGTCCGGCAGACCGCCCACGTTGTGGTGGCTCTTGATATTCGCGGTGCCGTCGCCGCCGCCGGACTCCACGACGTCCGGGTACAAGGTGCCCTGGACGAGGAAATCGACGGTGGAGTTAGCGGGGGCATCGGCAAGCACGCCTGCGACGGCGCGCTCGAAGGAGCGGATGAACTCCGCGCCGATGGCCTTGCGCTTGGCCTCCGGCTCCGTGACGCCGGCGAGCTTGTTGAGGAAAGCCTCGCGCTCGTCGACAGTGACGAGCTTCGCGCCCGTCGACTCGACGAAGTCGTGCTCGACCTGCTCGCGCTCGCCCGCACGCAGCAGGCCGTGGTCGACGAAAACGCAGGTGAGGCGGTCGCCGATGGCGCGCTGCACGAGGGCAGCAGCCACGGCGGAATCCACGCCGCCCGACAAGCCGCAAATCGCGCGGCCGTCCGGGCCGACCTGCTCGCGGACCTGCTCGATGAGCTGATCAGCGATGTTGTCCGCGGTCCAGTTCTGTTCGAGGCCAGCGACCTCGGTGAGGAAGCGGGTAAGCACCTTCTGACCATGGTCGGAGTGCATGACCTCCGGGTGGTACTGGACGCCGGCCATGTGCTTGGTCAGGCACTCGAACGCGGCGACTGGGGCACCGGCAGAGGTCGCAGTGACCTCGAAGCCCTCCGGGGCCTTCGTCACGGAGTCACCGTGGGACATCCAAGCGTTGTGCTTTTCTTCGAGACCCTCGTGCAGGACGCCGCCGGAGACGGTGATCTCGGTGCGGCCGTACTCGCGGGCGCCGGTCGCAGCGACGGTGCCGCCGAGTGCCTGCGTCATGGCCTGGAAGCCATAGCAGATGCCAAAGACCGGGATGCCCAGCTCGAGCAGCTCCGGCTTGAGCACCGGGGCGCCATCCTCGTAGACCGACGAAGGACCGCCGGAGAGGACGAGCGCGGCCGGGTTCTTGGCCTTGATTTCTTCTACAGATGCGGAATTCGGGACGACCTCGGAGTAGATGTTGGCCTCGCGCACGCGGCGAGCAATAAGCTGCGCGTACTGGGCGCCAAAGTCCACGACGAGGACGGGGCGTGGATGAGTAGTAGTCACGCGCTACAGTCTAACGCATGCGCCCCTGTCTTCTTCCCCCAGCCGTCGCGTTGGTGTGCGCGCTCGCCGGATGCCACGCTGCGCCGACGACCGCCGGGCTCACGGGCGTGCTCGACGAGGCGGGCATCCCGCCCGTCACGGTCACGGCGGAAGAGCTCTTCGGCCACGAGTGGGACGCGTTCGCGGTCCGCGACGACGAGGTGACGCTGTGGCGCGACGGAATCGCGGAACACGTCCCAATGAACGACGGCATGGTGACGTTCGGTGACCGCGACATCGCGCGCTCCCCCATGTCGACGAAGCTCACTTTCGATAACGAGGGCCGCTGGATTTTCCTCGACGACTAACGCGCGGCCGCCGCGAGCGCCGCGCGGAACGCCACCAGCGCGGGGTGATGCTCGCGGCCGACAGAAACTGCGGTGTACAGCGTGCGCGCGGGTCGCCCGGGAAGCTCAACGACGCGGACGCCAAAGATGTTGGGCAGCAGCAACTCCGGCACGATCGATACCGCGTGGCCGCCCCGCACGAGATGGGCGTGCAGAAACGGATCTGGCGTCTGAAAGGCGAAATTCGGCTCGAACCCATGCCGGCGGCACAGCGCTCGAGCAAAATGCCCGACGGCCTGATCCGGAGGGTCGATGGCAAAGGGCACGCCCTCCAGCTCCGGCAGCTCCAAGCCCGACCAAGGGCCGGTCTCCGGCGTGATGAGGTACATCGGGTCGCGCGTGAGCGTCTCGCGGTGCATGTTTCCGTCCGTCGGCGGGACGTCGCCCGGATAATCCTCGCCGAGAATGAGGTCGACCTCACGGCGCACGAGCAGCTCCGCGGCGGTGTACATATCGTGTTGGATGACCTCGACTGTTAGTTCAGGGAACTCGACGGCCAGCTGGGTCAGGGCCGCGGGCAAGAGGGAGGAGAGAACCGTTTGAAAACTCGTCACCCGGATCGTCCCGTGCACCTGTGACGTCGACGCGGCGACGGCGGACGCGGCCTCATCGGCCAGCGCGAGCATGCGTTCGGCGTAGTCTGCGAGCACCTCGCCCTGCTCCGTGAGCCGCAGGCGCCGGCCCACGCGCTCCGTCAGCCGCGCTCCCGCGTCGCGTTCGCACGCCGCGAGCTGCTGCGAGACCGCCGAATGCGTGTAGTGCAGCGAGTCCGCCACAGCGGTGACGGTCCCAAGCCGTCGCAGCTCGGCGAGGATACGCAGGCGACGGAGATCCAACATGCCCAAAAGGTTAGCATCTCTAACAGTTAATCTGCGTAAAGTTTAGCTAGTCCGACGGTTTGCTATCCGTCACACTAGACGCATGAAGGAAATCCTGTGCATCATCGGCTCGTGTATCTCGCTCCAGCTCGGCGCCGCCCTCGCCGTCCAGCTGTTTCCTGTTGCCAGCACGTGGGGAACCGCTATCGTGCGCCTCGTCACCGCTGGGATGCTGCTATGCGCGCTGGTGCGCCCGCGCGTTAGCCGCTGGACACGCACGCAATGGGGCGCTGTCGTGCTGTTTGGCGCGTCGCTCGGACTCATGAATGGCTTCTTCTACGCGGCCATCGGCCGCATCCCGCTGGGCACAGCCATAACCATCGAGTTCCTCGGCCCTCTCCTGCTTGCCGCGGTGCTCTCGCGTTCGCTTGCCGATGCCCTCTGCGTCCTCCTCGCTCTCTGCGGCATAGCTTTGCTCGGGTTGGACTCGCTCACGGGTTCCGCGCTCGATCCGGTAGGCGCCGTCTTTGCGCTCATCGCTGGAGGGTTTTGAGTCTGTTACATCCTCGCTTCCCAACGCGCGGGCAGGCTCGTTCCAGGCCAAGGCGGACTCGCCGTAGCGCTGCTTCTGGGTGGGGTGGTGCTGGTGCCCCTGGGGGCACCGGGAGCCGCGACCATTACCACCGACCCGTCGCTGTTGCTGCTCGCAGCGGGCACGGGGCTGCTTGCCTCGCTCATGCCCTACTCGCTCGAGCTCGCGGCCTTGCGCGGCTTGACGCCTAATGCCTTCTCCGTGCTTATCGCGCTCGAGCCCGTCTTCGCCGCGTTCTTCGGGTGGCTGTTACTCGCCCAGCCGGTCACGGTGCTCAAGGGAGCAGCGGTGTGCCTGGTCGTTGCCGCGTCAATTCTCCAGACCCTGACGACGAGCCGCCGGCGACCGAAGAAACCCGCGTCCCTGGAGCCTGTTAGCTGTTAGAGGTCGGCGACTTTGACGCCGCTGCGTGGACGCGAGCCCCAGGAGACAAACGCCCCCACCGCCACGCCGATGACCACGCCGACCAAAATATCGGTGAGCCAGTGCACGCCCACATACATACGAGCCAGCGCGCTAGCTACGGCGAATGCCCACGCCCACGGCTTGCGAATGACCATCGCCAGCGCAAAGATGGCGACCGTGTGCGCCGAGGGCATGCCGGAATCCACGACCTGGGTCAGCTGGTAGAACTCCGGCGGACGCGGCCGGTCGATGATCCATTTGAGAACCAACGCGGTGACCTCGCCCAGTCCCACTGCGAAGGCCGGACTCCAGCGTCGCGAATACAGCCCCCACGCCAACACCGCGAGGAAGAGCCAACGCGGTGTCAACAGGTGGCTGAAGATGACGGTGGGATCGTTAAGCCACTCGATGCGATGGTTGTAAACGAAATCTAATACTGCTTGATCCATAGTGAGATGCGCACGCGGGAAAGACGCCGCGTTAACGGACGGCGAGACCGACCTTCTGGAAAGCCTTCAGATCGGTGTACCCACACTTGGCCATGGCGCGCTTCAAGCCGCCGACCAGGTTGAGCAAGCCATGCGGCTCGTTGGACGGGCCGTGAAGGACGACCTCGAGGCTGGGGCGATCGGCCGCCACGGAGGCATCGGGAAGCACCTCGAGCGAGTAGAGATCCGAGGACTCGATGACGCCGCGCGGGAAGCGCGGGTGGCCCGCCGTCGACGGCCAGTAGAAGCCCTGGCCGCCAGCCTCGGCCGCGCGGGCGAGGACGGGGCCGAGCACGACGGCATCGGCACCGCAAGCAATGGCCTTGGCGATGTCCGCGGAGGTGAAGATGTCTCCATCAGCGAGGATGTGGACGTAGCGGCCACCGGTCTCGTCAAGATAGTCGCGGCGCGCGGCAGCAACGTCTGCGATGGTGGTGGCCATGGGCACGTCGATACCCACGGTCTCCGCGTTGGTGTTCACGCCGGAGCCGACGATGATGCCCGCCGCGCCCGCGCGCATGAGGTGCAGGGCGGTGGTGTAATCCGCCACGCCGCCCGCGATAACCGGGGTATCGATGGAGCCGATGAACTCCTTGAGGTTGAGCGGCTCCCCGCCCTGCTGGACGTGCTCAGCGGAAATGAGCGTGCCCTGGATAAACAGGATCTCCGCGCCCGCCTTGATGACGACGGGAGCGAGCTCACGAGCACGCTGCGGCGAGACGCGCACGGCCACGGTCACACCGGCATCACGAACCTGCGCGATGCGCTCGGCGAGCAGCTCCTCGTTAAGCGGAGCCGCGTGGAGCTCTTGGAGTACCGACAGGTCGGTGGAGTTCTCGGCGACGCGGGCCAGCGCACCCTCGAGGTCCTCGTGGCGTCCCCACAGGCCCTCGGCGTTGATGACGCCTAGGCCGCCTTGCTTGCCCATCTCGATGATGAACTCCGGCGTCGCCAGCGCATCCGTGGGGTGCGAGACGAGCGGGGTGTCGAAGGTGTAGGCGTCGATGTGCCAGGTGGTGTCGACGTCTTTCGAGGAACGAGTGCGGCGGGTCGGGACGAGCGAGACCTGCGCTAGGTCGTAGGTGCGGCGAGCCTCGCGGCCGATGCCAATTTCAACGTAGTCGCGCATGGATAATCCTTAGCGGTAGTTCGGGGCTTCGATGATCTGCTGCAGGTGGTGCGGGTGGGATTCCTTAAGACCCGCGGCGGTAATCTGCACGAAGCGCTTGGTCTTGAGCTCCTCGAGGTTCGCGGAACCGGTGTAGCCCATCGAGGCACGCAGGCCGCCGATGACCTGGTGAACGATGGCATCCATGTCGCCGCGGAACGGCACGCGTCCCTCCACGCCTTCCGGCACGAGCTTGTCCTCGCTCTTGACGTCTGCCTGGAAGTAGCGGTCCTTGGAGAAGGAACGCTTCTCGCCGGACAGGCCGCGGCCCTGCATGGCGCCCATGGAGCCCATGCCGCGGTAGCGCTTGTACTGCTTGCCGTTCACGACGACGATGTCGCCGGGGGCCTCGGTGGTGCCAGCGAACATGGAGCCGAGCATGACGGTGTCAGCACCGGCCGCGAGTGCCTTGGCGATGTCGCCAGAGTACTGCATGCCGCCGTCGCCGATGATCGGGATGCCCGCCGGGCCCGCGACCGCGGCGGCTTCCATGATGGCGGTAATCTGCGGCGCGCCGACGCCAGCGACCACGCGGGTGGTGCAGATGGAGCCCGGGCCGATGCCGACCTTGATGGCGTCCGCGCCAGCGGCGATCATGTCGCGCGCCGCCTCGCGGGTGGCGAGGTTGCCGCCCACGACGTCGATCTTCGCACCGAAGTCCTTCTGCACGCGGGAGACCATCTCGAGCACGCGGTTGTTGTGCGCGTGGGCGGAGTCGACGACGAGGACGTCGACGCTCGCGTCGACGAGTGCGCCGGCGCGGTTGTACGCGTCCTCGCCGGTGCCGATGCCCGCGGCAACGAGCAGGCGGCCGGAGTCGTCCTTCGAAGCGTTGGGGAACTGCTCGGTCTTGACGAAGTCCTTGACGGTGATAAGGCCGACGAGCTTGTTGTTCGCGTCGACGATGGGCAGTTTTTCAACCTTATTGGTGGAAAGCAACGCCAGCGCCTCGTCCTTCGTCACACCTTCCTTGGCGACGACGAGCGGCATGGGCGTCATAATCTCAGAGACCTTGCGCGAGTAGTCCGGCTCGAAGCGCATGTCGCGGTTGGTGCAGATACCCAACAGGATGCCATCCGCGTCGACTACCGGCAGGCCGGAGATGCGGAAGCGGGCGCAGAGGTCGTCGACTTCCTGGATGGTCATATCCGGCGTCGCGGTGACCGGATCCGTGACCATGCCCGATTCGGAGCGCTTCACAATCTCTACCTGCTGTGCTTGATCCTCCGTGGACAGGTTGCGGTGGAGCACGCCGATGCCGCCCTGGCGGGCCATCGCAATAGCCATCCGCGCCTCGGTAACGGTGTCCATCGCGGCCGATACCAGTGGGACGCCCAGGCGAATATTGCGCGTGAATTGAGCCGACGTCTCTACCTCGGAAGGAACGATGTTGGATTCGGCCGGAAGCAGAAGGACATCGTCAAAGGTCAAGCCGTAGAGAGCAACCTTATTCGGGTCGTCCCCACCGGTGTGAATACGAGAATCGGTCATGCGAAGCAGTCTCCTAACATATGCGGCATCAAACAAGGCTGATAGTGCCTTTTACTGTAGTCTTTTCGACTCTCAAGGGGGAATTGCGCAATAGCGCACGGCCCCCTAGGCTCGATCGGGTGAACTTTTTCGCGAATATGCCCCGCGATCCCTTCGCGGATGATCCCAACGACCCCGCGTCCTTCTTGGAAGAAGAGGACACCGTCGAGCCGTTGAGCCCTGAGGAACGCGCCGCGGTCGAACACGACCTAAAGCTCGTCCAGGAATTCGCCCGCGTCCTCGGCCCCCGCGGCGTCGACGGCGTGTTCTTCTTCTGCGAAGACTGCGGCGAAGACCACTTCTACGAGTGGGACATCATGGCCGCCAACATGCGCTCGACGCTGGGCAACGAGCTCGCGCCCGTCCATGAGCCCGGCGCCCAGCCCGACCCGTCGCGCTACGTCCCGTGGGACTACGCGCTGGGCTACCTCGACGGACTCGAGGGCCGCTAGCCCCGCCGCAACGCACGCGCCACACGCAGCGTGCAACACGACAAACCCGGCGACCATGTGGTCGCCGGGTTCTTCGCTGTCGGTGTCGTCGGCCTAGATGTCGTCTGCGGCGCCGACGCGGTCGCCGTTGGCGTCACGGACGGCATCGGCAGCAGAATTGCCCGCGTTACCGGAGTTACCGCCGTTGGAGACGCCCATGTTCGGATCATCGGCCACGGCGGTCTCCGTCTGCAGCGGTTCCGGGGCCTGCGTCGCCGACGTACCTCCGTCCGCGGACGGCTCAGTCGAACCGATGCCTTCCTCGCCTTGGCTCGGAGCCTGGACGGTTTCCGTCTGGACGAGGGTCTGCGTGACGGTGCCGGGCTCGGCGGTGGACGAGGGGGCATCGGAAGCCGGGGGCGTCACGGTAACCGTCACCGTGATTTTCTGGCTGCGCTGCTGCTCGAGACGCTTTTCAGCGGCCTCCAGCTTGGCCACGACCTCAGGAGACGGATCCTTGAGCTTCTTGCGCGTATCGGACAGTACGGCACGCGCGCCCTCGATATCGCCTTGGGCAACCTTGTCCTGCATCTCCTCGAGCGAGGAGGCGAGCTCCACCTCTGCAGCGTCCTGCGACTTGCCAAAGACGGACTCGTTGAGACCATGAAGCGGCGAGCCGGGACCGGCGTTATAGATCACAGCGCCAGACCCCGCGAGAAGCACGGTCGCAGCGGCAGCCCCGATGAGACCGGAGGCCCAGGGGCTGACGCGACGGCGACGCCGCGCGGCAGCAAGAGAGATTACTTCGGGCTCTTGGTCCGCGCCCTCAACAACGGGTGCTGGCGGCATGGGAGCCTCGACTTCGTCACGCAGTTCGAGGAACAGCGCTGCCAGCGGGTCGTCGCCCGCTGAGGGATCGTTGCCCAAGGAAAGTTCGGTGAGGAATGCGTCGTCATCGACGAGCGGCTGGAGCTGTGCGGCGATGTCTTGGGTCTCCGCATCATTGTGCTTAGCCATTCAGCTCACTCCTTTCCTGGCTATAAAATATTAATGAAATCACGCGCGCTCAGCCTGCTGAGAGGAAACGGCTTTACGCAGTTGGGATAGCGCACGATGCTGCGCAACACGGACCGCGCCTGGAGTTGAACCGACGATCTCCGCCGTCTCTTCTGCGGAGAGACCGACGAAGACGCGGAGAATAACGATG
The DNA here is from genome assembly GCF_001552965.1 of Corynebacterium sp. DNF00584. Taxonomy (NCBI): domain Bacteria; kingdom Bacillati; phylum Actinomycetota; class Actinomycetes; order Mycobacteriales; family Corynebacteriaceae; genus Corynebacterium; species Corynebacterium sp. DNF00584. The sequence goes on from NZ_KQ959731.1 coordinate 12,402, forward strand.
TCGCGGGCCTTGTCGCTTAATGTATCGAGCAACGCGCGCACCTTGTTACTTCCGTCGGCTTCTAAAGCCGCTTCCTCGGGAGTGTTCTCCGTCGCAGTGGAATCCGGGACGTCCTCGGTGGGCAGGGAATGGTCACGACCCATCGCTCGGTGCGCATCTGTCACCTTGTTAAACGCGATGCCGTAGACGAACGCCATAAACGGGCGTCCTTTGTCTTCGTAGCCAGAAATGGCGGTGGAGACGGCGAGGCAGATTTCCTGCGTCACGTCTTCGGCCGTGGGCTGACGCCCGCCGCCAATGCGCGCACGGCAATAGCGCAGCACCTGCGGATAAATAATCGCGAGAAGCTTCTGCAGCGCACGTTTATTACCGTCAACGGCCAACGGCACCAGGCCGTCGAGCTCAGAGTCGGTGTCGCTCACTTGTCACCATCCCTCACGCGAAAGTCGTTCCCAGCTTTTAACATATTGGCACAATCTCGTGAAAGAAACACAGACAGCCGCGTGGGTTTTAAAGAAGGAGGAAAATTCACCAATCTTTAACCTTTCTTATCTTCGCAGGTAGACCCCCTCCGGCGCGGCGCCGCACACCGCACGCCATGCGAAGGCAACCCACGGTTCAACAACCGTTCATGTCGCGGGTAGACACTTCCTATCTCGTACGACACGCCGCGATGCGTGAAGGTCTAACACAAGGAGACAGAAGGAACGTGGCTCAGCCTCAATTCCTGCCGGGACCTACTTCCGAGCTGTGGGAGTGGCAATTGCACGGCGCGTGCCGTGGCGAGAACTCGGACGTTTTCTACCATCCGGACGGCGAGCGCGGCCGCGCGCGTGCCCAGCGCGAGAACCGTGCCAAGGCGATTTGCAGCGGCTGCCCCGTCATTGAGCTGTGCCGCGAGCATGCGCTCGCCTCGGCTGAGCCTTACGGCGTGTGGGGCGGCATGAGCGAGACCGAGCGCACCATTGCGCTGCGTTCCCGCCGCAACCGCGCCAAGGTCACCGTCTAGCTTGCCGATGCCCCCTCGACATACGTCGCCAGATACTTTCCGGTGAGACTGTCGCCGGGGTCGGCGGCGAGTGCGCGGGGGCTTGCCTGCGCGATAACGCGGCCGCCGGCGCTGCCTGCGCTGGTCCCGAGATCGATGACGTGGTCGGCGCGCGCGACGACGGCGAGGTGGTGTTCGACCGCGATGACGGTCATGCCCTCATCGACGAAGCGGTCGATGAGCCGCACGAGCGTGTCGATGTCCGCGAGATGGAGGCCGGTAGTCGGCTCGTCGAGGACGATGACGTCGACGGGATCGGCGGGCGCCTTCTTCGCGCGGCGCGCTGTGGCGAGTTCGCCGAGGTGGACCGCGAGCTTGAGGCGCTGACGCTCGCCGCCCGAGAGCGTGGTGAGCGACTGTCCGAGCGTGAGGTAGCTAAGCCCCACGGCGACGAGGTCGTCGCAGATGCGCGCGGCGGCGGTGACCTTCGCGGCGCGGAGGAACTCGGCGGCGCGGGCGGCGGGCAGCTCGAGGACGTCTGCGATAGTGAGTGACTCCTCGCCGGCGGTGAGCCGGAAGTCGAGGACGGCGTCGGCGAAGCGTCGGCCTTCGCAGACTTCGCAGGGCACGTCGACGCCGGACATGAAGCCGAGTTCGACGAAGACCGTGCCGGCGCCGTTGCAGTTCGGGCACGCGCCCTCAGAGTTCGCGGAGAAGAGCGCGGGTTTGACGCCATTGGCCTTGGCAAAGGCGCTGCGGATGGAATCGAGCGCGCCGGTGTACGTCGCGGGATTGGAGCGGCGCGAGCCCTTGATGGGTTTCTGGTCCACGAGCAGGAACGAACCCGGCAGGCAGTCCATGAGTGAGGACTTGCCGGAGCCCGCGATGCACGTGAAGACGCCGCGCGGGATGTCGACGTCGACGTCGCGCAGGTTGTTATCGCGCGCGCCGGTCACACGGATGAAATCATGCACGTGCATCATCATAAAACGCGTGCAACCCCGTCCACGGGTGGACGGGGCTGGCGGCGAGCCGATTAATTAGTGGTGGTGACCGGCGGCGGGGGCCGGGGTCTCCTCGGCAGGCTTCTCCACGACCGAGGCTTCGGTCGTGAGAATCATGCGTGCGACGGACGTCGCGTTGACGACGGCGGAGTGCGTCACCTTCACCGGGTCGATGATGCCCTGCTCGATGAGGTTGCCGTACTCGAGCGTCGCGGCGTTGAGGCCCTCGCCATTGGCAAGGTCAGCGACGTGCGCGACGGCGACGGAGCCGTCCAGGCCGGCGTTCTGGGCAATCCAGTAGGCCGGGCGCGTGAGCGCGCGGGCCACGGAGAGCACGCCGATCTTGGCCTCGCCCTCGAAGTCCTCGGCGAATTTGTCGAGCTCAGCGGAAATCTGGACGAGTGCGGAGCCGCCGCCAGCGATGACGCCTTCCTCGACAGCTGCGCGGGCCGCGTTGATGGCGTCCTCGACGCGGAGCTTGCGCTCGTTGACCTCGGTCTCGGTTGCAGCGCCGACGCGGATGACCGCGACACCGCCGGACAGCTTGGCCAAGCGCTCCTCGAGCTTCTCACGGTCCCACGTGGAGTCCGTGCGCTCAATCTCGCGGCGCAGCTGCTCGCGGCGCTCCTCGACGGCCTCCTTGGTGCCAGCACCGTCGACGATGACGGTGTCTTCCTTGGAGACGGTGACGCGGCGTGCAGAACCCAGCACCTCGAGACCGACCTCGTTGAGGTTGATGCCCACCTCCGGGTCGACGACGGTGGCGCCGGTGACGACAGCCAGGTCATCCATGAAGCCCTTGCGGCGCTCGCCGAAGTACGGCGCCTTGACGGCGGCGACCTTAAGGGTCTTGCGGATGGAGTTGACGACGAGTGCCTGAAGCGGCTCGCCCTCGATATCCTCGGCAATGATGAGCGTCGGGCGGGAGGACTCAGCGATCTTCTCGAGCAGCGGCAGGAAGTCCGGCAGCGAGGAGATCTTGTTGCGCACCAGCAGGATTGCGGCGTTGTCGAGGACCGCGTTGTAGGTCTCCTCTTCCGTCGCGAAGTACGGGGAGAGGTAGCCCTTGTCGAAAGAAATACCCTCGGTCACGTCGACCGTGGACTCCATGGACTGGGACTCCTCGACGGTAACGACGCCGTCCTTGCCCACCTTATCCATGGCGCCGGCGACCATCTCGCCGACCTCCGAGTCGCGGGAGGAGACGGTGGCGACCTGCGCGATATCGCGCGAGGACGCGACCGGCGTGGCGCGCTTCTTCAGCTCTTCCACGGCCTTCTCCGCCGCGGCCTGAATACCGCGGTTGAGCTCGACCGGGTTGGCGCCGGCGGCCACGTTGCGCAGGCCCTCGTAGACGAGCGCCTGGGCGAGCAGCGTCGCCGTCGTGGTGCCGTCACCGGCGATGTCGTTGGTCTTCACAGCCACGGACTTCACGAGCTGGGCACCGAGATTCTCAAACGGATCGTCCAGATCGATGTCGCGGGCGATGGTCACACCGTCATTGGTGACGGTCGGGCCGCCAAAAGCCTTCGACAAGACAACGTTGCGGCCGCGGGGGCCGAGGGTGACCTTGACGGCATCGGCAAGCGTGTCCACGCCGCGCTGAATGCCCGCGCGAGCCTCCTGATCGAATGCAATAAGTTTGGGCATACGGGCCTACTTTTCGACGACGGCGAGCAGGTCGCGAGCCGACAGCAGCAGGTACTCCTGGCCGTCGTACTTCAGCTCGGTTCCGCCGTACTTGGAGAACACGACCACGTCGCCCTCCTTGACGCCGACCGGGATGACCTCGCCCTTGTCGTTGGTGCGGCCCGGGCCGACGGCCACGACGGTAGCCTCCTGCGGCTTCTCCTTGGCGGAGTCCGGGATAACCAGGCCAGAGGCGGTGGTGGTCTCAGCTTCGACGATCTGGACGAGGACCTTGTCTTCCAGCGGCTTGATGTTTGCCATGATGATCCTTTCGAAATGAATCAGTGTAGTTGTATGTGCCGGTTGCATTCTTTTCTGCCAGCACAGCCGTCGTCGCGGGTGAACAACTGTGAGTCAAACAACCTTCCTAGCACTCTACCCCCGTGACTGCTAGCTCTCAACACAAACGAGTGCCAGGAAGTTCGCCCTGCGCGAACGGCCCGCCACCTGCGCTTATCACGCGGGCGACGGGCCGATTGTGGGGGCGAGCATTCTCGCCGGACGAGTTAGAGCTGCTTGTCGGAGTTCATGACCGCAGCGCGCCACAGCTGGTATTCCTCCGGCTGGTCTTCGCGGTAGTTCTTCACCGCGCGCACGCCGTTTTCCACGGCGGCAATGACGACATCGATAGGCTCGTCCTGCCCCTCGGCGTCGACGAAGATCACCGGGCCGCAGATGGCACGGATGGGATCCTGGAGGAAGGCCGAGTTGCCCGTCGCCGCGGCGTTGCGCGCGAGCGAGGCCACCGGGTTCGGCTCGGCGCCCTCCGCCTTTGCATTCGGGTTGAACAGTGCCGCGTACGTCGAGCCGTCATCCTGGAAAGCCACGGCCACGCGGTCTTCCGTAGCACCGCCCAGGAACTGCTGGGCGTGCTCAAGCTCGAAGTCGATCTGGCGGCGGGTGAGGTCCGGGTTAACGAGGTAGCCGGTGGTCATAGTATGTCTCCTTGCGAAAGGGGCGGGATCATGTAAACCGTACCGCCCAGAGAGCAATTTCGCGCGCCGAGAACATTCATTCTCACATACATGTACAACGCCGCGCTCCGCCGTTCCCCGAAAACGAAGAGCCGCCCATGGCCGAGCTTTATCCTTCCACCGGGGTGGTCACGGACACGTCCTCAGACTTGTGGAAGGAAGAAAACCCTCAACGAGGCGCGCGAAAGTGGCAGTCACGGATGTCGTTTACTACGACTGGCCTCGAAGTGTTACGTCGACACTATCGAGTACAAACGCTGTGTAAGGAACACAGCGTCGGCCGCTACCCCACCGGCAGGACGAGCGGCGTTTCGACCTCGAGCGCCGTGTCCGTACCGCAGGCCAGACCCGAAGGCTGCGCACCCTCGTGGATGAGCTGGGCGGCGACGGCGGCGATCATCACGCCATTGTCCGTGCACAGGCGGAACGGCGGGACGCGCAGCTCGACGCCGGCGGCCGCGCAGCGTTGCGCCGCGAGCGAACGCAGGCGAGAGTTCGCCGCGACGCCGCCACCGAGCAGCATGACCTTCGCGCCGGTGTCTTCAAGGGCGAGCATCGCTTTGTGCGTGAGTACGTCCGCGACGGCCTCCTGGAAGGACGCGCATATGTCCTCGACGGAGACGACGCGGCCCTCGCGCTCGGCCTTCTCCACGTAGCGGGCGACGGAGGTCTTCAGGCCGGAGAACGAGAAGTCGTATCGGTGTTCACCGCGCAGGTCCTCGGCACGGGAAAGACCGCGCGGGAAGTTGATATTCGCTTCGCCTTGGGCCGCTAGCTTGTCGATGACCGGGCCGCCCGGGTAGCCCAGGCCGAGCAGGCGCGAGACCTTGTCGTAGGCCTCGCCGGCGGCGTCATCGAGGGTCGTGCCGAGCTCGCGCATGGGCTTTCCCACGGCGTCGACCTCGAGAATCTGCGTGTGGCCGCCGGAGACGAGCAGCGCGATGGAGTGCGGCAGCTTCTGCCCCTGGAGGTTAGCGACGGCAACATGACCGCCGAGGTGGTTGACGCCGTAGAAGGGCACGCCCCAGGCTGCGGCGTACGCCTTGGCTGCCGATGCCCCCACCAACAACGCGCCAGCCAGTCCCGGTCCCACGGTCGCGGCGACGGCGTCGGGCTTGTCGATACCGGCCTCGTCGAGCGCGGCACGCATGACCTGCGGCATGGCCTCGAGGTGCGCACGCGAGGCGATCTCGGGCACGACGCCGCCGAAGCGGGCGTGCTGCTGCATGGACGAGGCGACCTGGTCGGCGCGGATATCCATGTACCCGTCGCCGTCGAGCTCGACGATGCCTACGCCGGTCTCGTCGCAGGAGGATTCAATTCCCAGGACCAACATGTTTATTCCTTTTCAGTGTTATCGTGCGACGCACCAGCGGCGCACGCTGCGCGCTTCATGGTGTGGGCGTCGGCGCCGGACGGCTGGTAGTAATTGCGGCGCAGACCCATCAGCTCGAAGCCGAAGGCCTCGTACATACGAATGGCGGGGTCATTGCCCACGCGGACTTCGAGGAATACAGGCGCGTCCTTGAGGTCCGCGATGTGGCAGATATTTTCCATCATGAGCCGGCCGACGCCGCGGCGCTGGGCCTCGGGCGCGGTGCCGATGGTCAGTATTTCGAATTCCGGGGTGGCGACGGGTCCCATCATGGCGAGCCCGGCGTAGCCGAGAAGCACGCCGTCCCCGTCGGGCTCGCCGTCTTGGACGCCGAAGTAAAACGTGTGCGGCTGAGCGAAGTCGGCGAGGAAGACCTCGGTGCTCCACGGGGTCTCCCCCGGAAAGAGCTGGACTTCGAGCTCGGCGCAGCGCGGGGCGTCAGCGTCGGTGAGTTCGCGCAGGAACATCTACTTCGCCTCAGAAGAATCCTGCGGCAGCGGCGGGAGGGCTGCCGAGCGCGGCTTGGGCTTCGGCGGCACGGCGTCGGGGCGGCGCAGGTAGAGCGGCACGAGCGGCGGGACGTCGGCGGCGGGTGTGGTGAGCGACTGGCCGCGGGAGGCGGCATCGGCAGCTGCGGCGGCGACGAGCCCTGCGGGGCGCGGGGTGTCCCATTCGCGCGGGAGCGCGGCGAGCGCCTCGGGCAAGCGCGGGGCGATGGCCTCGGGGATCACGATGTGGTCGACGGTGATGTCGCCGAGCTCCTCAGCGAGCGCTTCCGGCTTGGAGACGGAGGGCTCGGTGAGGCGGTGGACTCCGTCCCCCGCGAGCTCATAGGTCGCCCAATAGACCTCCTTGCGGCGGGCATCGGTGGCGATGAGCCACGTGCCGGACTCGCCGAGGGCGGCGAGCTGGTGCGCGATGGCGTCGTGGGAGCACACGCCCACCACAGGAATGCCGAGGGCCTGGCCAAAGGCCTGAGCGGTCGCCATGCCCACGCGCAGACCGGTAAAGGGGCCGGGACCACAGCCGACGGCGAGGGCGTCGAGGTCGGCGTAGGTCAAGGAGGCATCGGCAAGCAAGGCCTCGACGGTGGGCACGAGCTGCTCATTATGCGCGCGGGTGTCGGTGACGATCCGCTCGCGGGGGGCGGCGGGATCAGAAGGATCGACGAGGCCGGTGACCAGATCGGTCGTGGCGGTGTCGAGAGCGAGAACGCGCATTAGCCCGCGAACACCCACTGGCCCTCAGGCGTCTTGGCGAGCGGCAGCATGGACGCGGCGTTGGACATGGGCAGCTGGCCCACGGTGGTGCAGATGTCGACCTTGTCCATGGAGATCTTCTCCGCGTAGAACTGCTGGTCCGTGTTCATCGCCACGATGTAGTTGGTGCCTGCCGGGACGGTCTCGGTAATGCCGAGGTCCTCCGGGTTGACCTGAAGACCGTTGCGGATATCGTCCGGGGTGGTGCCCGGGCACAGGTTGAGGAACTGGACCCACTGTTCGCCATACACGTCGGCGACGGCGAGCGCAGTGGCATTGAGGTTCGCGTCGTCGATGGTCTCGACGGCCTCGGCGAAGGTACGGTCGACCGGCTGGGCCGGGCGCGTGGCGCTCATCGCAATCATGCCCACGAGGGCGATGGCGAAAAGACCAATGACAAGGGTGGTAATGGCTTGGCCGACCTTATTCATAAAGGGGTGCGCTCCTTAATAAATGCGAGTACATGGGGGTGCAAACTTCCCTAAATGGTACTCGCCAGGCCACAAGCATGTCGAAACCCCGCCGCGTAACGGGGACGCGACGGGGTCATAAGCGATTGGTTTTACATGAGAAGGACGAGGAGCACCTGCGAGGCGATAATCTTGCCGATAATCGTCGTGGGATAGACCGTGGCCCAGCCGCGGTTGGCGAGGTCCGTCTTCGTCTGGCCCTGCAGGTAACTGAACACCGCGGGGTTGGTGGTCATGCCGGCAGCACAACCCATGGCCTCGTCCCACTTGAGGCGGAAGACGAGCATGCCGATAAGCCCAATGCCGATGGCAGAGATGAGGGTGATGATGAGGCCGACGCCCATGACCTTGAGCGATGCCGGGTCCGTCAGCGCCGCGCGGAAGGAGGCGCCTGCGGAGGTACCGACGCCCGCGAGGAACAAGGTGAGGCCGAGGGTCGACAGGGCCTGGCGCGTGTGGAACGGCATCTGCCAGTTGATGGAACCGGTGCGGTTCAAGTAACCGAGGAAGAGACCCATGACGATGGGGCCGCCACCGAAGCCGAGCTGCAGCGTCGTACCGCCGGGGATCGGAATCGGGATAAGGCCAAGCAGCATACCGAGGGTCAGGCCGATGGACATGGACAGCAGGTCAGCGTTGCCCAGTGCGGACTCGGAGTTACCGAGATAGCTCTTGACGGCGGGAAGGCGCTCCGGAGCGGTGACGACGCGGACGCGGTCCGAGTAGTTAAGGACGGTATCCGCGTGCGGGACGATGTCGATATCGCCTTGGCGCACGCGCGCGATGATGAAGCCATGGTCCAGCGCCTTGATGTCGCGAATACGCTTACCGGCAATCTCCGGGTTGGAGACCGTGACGCGGGTGTAGAGCAGGCCAGCGTCCTCGGTGAGCTCGACGTCTTCTTCCACGCCCAGGACCTCGATGGCGGCGTTGACGGCCTCTTCGGTGCCGTTGATCATAAAGACCGCGCCCTTTTCGAGCGGCATTTCCGGGATGGCGAGACGGTGGTGGTCAGCGTCTGGGATGAAACGGGTGGCGACGACCGTCTGTCCGGTGACGCGGTCGATGTGGCCCGCGGTGTCCGGGAAGTCGCGCGTGAGCTTAACCGCCTTCCAGATGAGCGGCGAAGGAACCATGCCCTCATCGCGCGCATCTTTTTCGTGGTCGACCTTGAGGATAATGGCGCCCGCGGCAGCGACGATGATCGCGCCGATGACCGCGCCCGGGTACGCCAGCGAGTAGCCGACGACGGGCTCGGAGTTGCCGAGCATGTCGACAACAGCAGCCATACCAGGCGTGGACGACAGGGAGCCGGCGAACATACCCACGGCGACGGGGACCTTGAGGTGGAAGACAGTGATGAGGAGGTAGCCCACGGCAACGAGCGCGATGAGCATGCCGATCATAAAGACCGTCAGCTTCCAGCCGCGCTTCCTAAAGTCGCGGACGAAGGACGGGCCGAATCCCAAACCAATGGCGTAGACGAAGATGGCGAGACCAAATTGGTAGACAAAGGCCGGAATCTGGATGTCGGGGTTTGCCGTAGACAAACCCAACGCAACAAACATGGCGGCTGCGGCGCCGAGGGAGATTCCGAATACCTTTACTTTTCCGATCACCAGGCCGACCGCCATGATGAGAAACAGCGCGAAGAGCGGATTGGATGCGAGGAAATTTAACACCATCCCAGTTTGACTTAATCAATAATCCCGCGTCAACCTGGGACTATGGGATACTTATCACTTATATAGGTCGCCTACAGGACGCCTGTACTTGATAGCTTAATTTCCCGCGTTTACCCAGCGCCACGTGATTTCGCGTGTATCTGCGCCCGTTTCTGTCCGATTCTCAGGTTCACGATCCAGCCCCACAAAGAGGTACGCGTCTGACAGTTGGGCTAACAATCCGCCACCCCATTCTGCGACGACGACAGCGTCCTCAAGCTCCGTGTCCAGGTCGAGCGCGTCGAGGTCTCCCAGCGGGTCGCCGGAGCCCGCCCCGAAATCGTCGAGGAGACGGTACGCGTCGACGTGGACGAGCGCCGGTCCCTCCCCCAGCGACCGATGCTCGCGGGCGATGACGAAGGTCGGGGACGTCACGCGCCCCTTGACACCCATGCCGCGCGCGATGCCTTGTGTCAGCGTCGTCTTCCCCGCGCCCAGCGGCCCGTCGAGGATGACTAGGTCGCCCGCCTCCAATGCCGCTCCGAGCTCCTCGCCGAAGGCCTGGGTGTCAGCCGCCGTCGCGAACTGGCGGCGGCCCTCCTGCGGAAAACTGCTACGCATGTGTTCCTCCCACGTACTGGCGGACGGTGCGCCCCGTGGGGCGGCAAATGACTTCGTAGTTGATGGTGCCGGCGGCATCGGCAAGCTCCGTGGCGGACATGCCGCCCCCTCCGAAGATAATGGCCTCGTCGCCGGGGCGCACGCCGTGCGGGTTGTCGCCGAGGTCAACGGCAATCTGGTCCATGCACACGCGACCCACCTGCGGATAGAGGTGTCCGCCAATGCCCACCTGGAGCTTGCCCTGGAACGCGCGCGGCAGGCCGTCTGCGTAGCCCACCGGCACGTTGGCGAGGTAGCCATCGCGCTCCGCATGCCACGTCATGGTGTAGCAGGTGCCCTCCCCCGCCGCGATGGGCTTGACGGCCATCGTGGTCGCCGCCCACATCATGGCGGGAATCAAGCCATGGTCCTGGCCGGGGATGGGCTCCAAGCCGTAGATGCCCAGGCCGACGCGCACCTGCTCGTAGCGCAGGTCAGGCCGCGTGAACGTGCCCGGCGTATTACACAGGTGGTTAACGGGGCACTCCAGGCCCGCCGCGCGCGCCTGCTCGAGGGCCCGGGCAAAATTCGCGGCCTGGAAATCTGTGTAGTCATTCTCCGGCTCGTCTGCGCACGCCAGGTGCGACATGAGCCCGAGCACCTCGAGGTGCTCTGCGTCGCGGGCGAGCGCGAAGGCCTCCTCCCACTCAGCCGGATCCAGGCCCGCGCGGTGCAAGCCCGTCTCGATCTTGAGGTACACGCGTGCCGGCACCTGCGCCTCGATGAGCACCCCCAGGTGCCGCAGGCTCGGAATAGCCAGGTCAACGCGCGCGGCCAACGGGGTGGACACATCGTCCTCCGGATTCCAGATCCACGCGCAAATGGGCTTGCCGATGCCCCCTTCGCGCAACTCCAGCGCCTCCGCCACCGTCGCTACGCCAAAGGCGTCCGCGCGCTCGGCGGCGCGCGCAACCTCCAACGCGCCATGGCCGTAGGCATCCGCCTTGACGACGGCCATGAGGTTGACGTCCGGCCCCACCATGTCCTTGATGGTGGAAACGTTGTGCGCAATCGCGCCCAAGTCGACGCGGGTGCGAAGTGGGGGCTGAACAGTGGACTGTGACATGGCGTCTATTGTGCCACTGTTACCCGCGAGCACGGACTGCTGGACCGCGAAAACACAAAACTCGTATGAGTTGCGCGAAAATCGTGAATTTCCACGCGACTCATACGAGTTGCGAGCGCTCGTGCGCGATTACTCGACCGTCACGGACTTGGCCAGGTTACGCGGCTGGTCCACGTCGTAGCCCTTCGCGGTGGCGACGCCGCACGCGAAGATCTGCAGGGGCACGGTGGCGAGCAGCGGCTGCATGAGCGTGGGTGCCTCCGGGATGCGGATGATGTGGTTGGCGTAGGCCTCCACTGCCTCGTCGCCCTCTTCGGCGATGACGATGGTAATCGCGCCGCGGGCACGGATCTCCTGGATGTTGGAGACGACCTTAGAGTGCAGCGAGTCGCGGCCGCGCGGGGACGGCACGATAACGAAGACCGGCTGGCCTTCCTCGATAAGAGCGATCGGGCCGTGCTTGAGCTCGCCGGCGGCGAAGCCCTCAGCGTGCAGGTACGCGATCTCCTTGAGCTTGAGCGCGCCCTCGAGCGCGACCGGGAAGCCCACGTGGCGGCCAAGGAAGAGCACGGAGTCTGCATCCGACATGGACCTGGACAGCGCGTAGACCTGGTCTTCCTGGTCGATGACCTTCTGAACCTTGTCCGGCATGGCATGCAGTTCAGAGATGACGTTCTGGACCTCATCGGCGAACATGTTGCCGCGCAGCTGCGCCAGGTAGAGGCCGAGCAGGTAGGTCGCGGTGATCTGCGCCAGGAACGCCTTCGTGGACGCAACGGCAATCTCCGGGCCAGCGTGGGTGTAGAGCGCAGCGTCTGCCTCGCGCGGGATGGAGGAACCCTGCGTGTTACAGATGGCGATGACCTTCGCACCCTGCTGGCGTGCGTGGCGCACGGCCATGAGGGTATCCATGGTCTCACCCGACTGGGACAGCGCGACAACGAGGGTCTTCTCGTTGACGATCGGGTCGCGGTAACGGAACTCGTGAGCGAGCTCGACCTCGGTAGGAATACGGCACCAGTGCTCGATGGCGTAGCGGGCCACGTGGCCAGCGTAGGCGGCGGTACCGCAGGCGATGACGATGATCTTGTCGATGGACTTAAGGATCGACTCGTCGATGTGCACCTCGTCGAGCGTGAGCTTGCCCTGCTCGTCAAAGCGGCCGAGAAGCGTGTCGCGCACGGCGGCCGGCTGGTCATGGATTTCCTTCTCCATGAAGGAGCTGAAGCCATCTTTCTTGGCAGCGGCGGCATCCCACTTGATTTCGAACGGCTTGCCCTCGGCCGGGTTGCCGTTGTAGTCGGTGATGGTGACCTCGTCGGCCGTGATGGTCACGACCTGGTCGTTGGCCATCTCGACGGCGGACTTGGTGTAGTCGATGAAGCCGGAGACGTCCGAGCCCAGGAAGTTCTCGCCCTCGCCCAGGCCGATAACCAGCGGCGAGTCGCGGCGGGCAGCGACGATGCGGTCTGCCTGCTCGGTATGAACGGCCAAGAGGGTGAACGCACCCTCGAGGCGCTGGCCGGTGAGCTGCATAGCGCGGGTGAGGTCACCGTTGGCCTCGTTGTGGAAGATGTCTCCCAGCAGCGTCGCAGCGACCTCGGTGTCGGTCTCCGACACGAAGTTGTGGCCCTTCGCCGTGAGCTCGGACTTGAGCTCGGCGAAGTTCTCGATGATGCCGTTGTGGACGACGGCCAGCTTGCCGCCATCGACAACGTGCGGGTGCGCGTTGAGATCCGTTGGACCACCGTGGGTTGCCCAGCGGGTGTGGCCGATACCCAAGACGGAGTCCTTGAGCGGGCGTGCCGCGATCTCCTGCTCGAGAGCAGCGACCTTACCGGCCTTCTTGCGCCACCCGATTTCTCCATCCGCGAAGACTGCGATACCAGCAGAGTCATAGCCGCGGTATTCGAGTCGACGCAATCCCTCGAGAATAACGTCAAGGGCAAAGTATTCGCGGTCATCAGAGTAGTGACCGACGTATCCAACAATTCCACACATAGTTGCAGATGTTACCTGATAATCCCCTATATAGAGGAGTAGGCACTTGGGGAACGAAAATCACCCCTCTACGTGCCCGCCCTTGTGCTGACTCGATGCAAAAATCGCTTCTATCGCTCTTTGCGCCCAATGCCTACACTTCTTCCTCTATCCTGGGTAGCGTGTCTGCGAATTTGAAGAAGCATCTAGCGACCCTGTCCAAGCGTGGCCCGTACCGCGTTCTTACTGGCGATCTTTCCTACGCCGGCCTTGAAGGCAAGGTGTACACCCCTGCTGAGGGGAAAGCACTGCCTGCCGTGGCCTTTGGTCACGACTGGCGCACGAATATCAAGCATTACCACTCCACGCTGCGCCACCTGGCCAGTTGGGGCATTGTGGTCGTTGCACCGGACACCGAAAATGGCTTGGTGCCCAACGTCCGCGGCCTCGTCGCCGACATGGAATCCGCACTGCAGATTGCCGCGGGCGTGAAGCTGGGTCAGGGCAATATCACCGTCTCCCCGGGCCGCTTGGGCATGGTGGGCCACGGCATGGGCGGCGGTGCCGCAGTGCTCGCAGCAGCCAATAACGAAAAGGTGCGTGCCGTGGGCGCCCTCTACCCCGCCACGGTCTCGCCTTCCGCGACAACCGCTGCCCGCTCGGTGCAGGCACCGGGACTCGTCATCGGCTCCAAGTTGGATGACTTCCTCTCCGCGGGCAACCCGGCCAAGCTCGCACAGAGCTGGGGCGGCACGGCCGTCTACCGCGAGCTCGACAAGGGCACACAACCGGGCTTCGCAGAAAACACCATGCAAAAGCTGGCGTTCGGTACCGGCATCTTCCAGTCCGGTCCGCGTGAGACCGCCCGCGCGCTGCTCGTCGGCTTCCTCCTCGCCACGCTGGGCAATGAGAAGAAGTACTCCGACTTCGCCGAGGCAGACGCTACGGCCAAGGGTGTGCACTCCCTGCTGGGTGAGGAGCTCGCAGAGAAGGCCGATCAGTACCACTAGGCCCTTGTGCTTCGCGGCACTTCCGCGACAACGCCGAACCCCACGTTCCTGGCATCACAACGATGCGAGGGACGCGGGGTTCGACTTATCTCTACGGACATAACACTACTGCCGGCGCAACACCGATTTCACGCGACCTTGAGTGCCACGGGTCTGATGCGCCGCATACGGACGTGCACCGGCTGCATGCCGAGTCTCCGCGGGTGCTTCCACAGGACCGTTCGCGTGGCTGGGCGGGCGCTGGCGCACTTCATCGCGGGCGTCGTGCACGGCCTTCTCAATATCGTCTTGTGCCTTCGCCAGCGTCTTTTCAAATTCCAAAAGCCGGCGAGCAGTCCGCTCGCGGAAGGCGCGTGCGAATTCATCAAAGTTCGTAGTCATTACCACTGACCTGCCTTTCGAGCACGAGAGGACGAACCTCCAGGAGGAGGCACCGGCGCAGCGGGCGCTGGTGCGGAGGACGGAGCTGCGGGTGAAGCATCGGACTGCGCGGGCGCCGCAGGGGCGGGCGTGTCTGCGACCGGCACCCCTGCCTGCGCAGCACCGGTAGTGCCTGCCATATGCGCCAGCTTCTTGGGCGGCGGTGCAGGCTCTTGCACGTCGTCTAGCTCAGCCGGCGGCGTATAAACACCGTCCTCCTTCTTCACTGAGGCAGGAGCGGGCGGCTCTGGTGCGCGCTCAGGCTGCGGCGCGGGCTCAGGGGCCGGCTCGGGTGCGGGTTCCGGAGCGAGATCAGGCAATTCGAGGTGAGAGACAAAGTCCACGGCCGCGGCGATGAGCAAGCCAGTTCCGATGATGGCCACACCTACGCCGAAGCCACCAAGGAATCCAGAGCACAGGGCGCCGATGTCGACACCGGTCTCCTCGCAGTCGCTTTGCGTTTCGACCTCGCACTCGACGGCAGGCTCGGGCGCGACTGGTTCGTCCTTAAGGCACTCTTCGACAACCACGGGCTCCTGCGCCGGCACCGTGTCACAATCGGCAGGAGGCTTCGTCTCTCCTGGCCTTGGCGTTGCGGGGCGGTCGACGCAGTCATCATGGGCCTCCGCAGGCTCTGGGCACTCGCACTCATGAGGCGCTGGCGGAGTGCATTGGGGTTCCACGGCAGGACGTGGCGTGGGCGGCGTCGAGCTCGGCGTCGTACGTGGCTGATTCGGCGCAGGCGGTGCACACTCCGCGGGTGGCGGCGCTGCCGGAGAGGGCGGGGTCGGAACGGCAGGCGCAGGCTGGGAAGGCGCAGGCGGCGGGCATGCTGGTGCGGTGCTCGCGGGTGTGGTGACGGGTGGCGGCGCTGCCGGAGAGGGCGGGGTCACCGGCGCGGGCGGCGCAGGAGCCGGCGCAGATGCGGGTGCCGAAGCCGGAGCCGTGCCGGAAATGGAATCCTGCGTGGGGCAGGCCGGCGGCGCGGATACGGGCGCGAGGGTCGGGCATGCGGGCGGCGGAGTACAGGTTGCAGCGTCGGGAACACGGGTGGGCAGCTCGGTGGAGCAGGCCTGCTCACAGCAGTGTTCGAGGGCGTCGTAGCAGCGCTCGATGGTGTCATCGCGGTCGCGACAGGTCTGCGCGATCAGTCCGTTGGTGTGCTCGATAATCTCATCGCCCGCGGAAGCGATAATGGGCACGAGAGCGCGCGCCAGCGGATGAATCTTGGAGACGAGCGAGGTGAGCGTGCCGAGTAGAGGAATGGCGGCGCCGAGGATTTCCTCGATGGAGGTTTCTGACACGTGGACGACATCGTCAATGGCGGAGGCACACTCCCCTGCCTGGTCCACGAGCTCCTCGCGCTGTTGCGCGTCAGCGGAGCCGAGGCCTTCGATGTTGCCGAGGAATTCGAAGATGGAGCCCGCGGCGAGTTCGACGCCGAGTTTTTGAATGACGTCACGCAGCAAGCTCCACGCGCCGGAGCCGGAAGACGATCCCGAGGAGCCCGCACCGCTCTTGCCGCCTTTGCCGGCGCGTTGGACGCCGACGGCTGCCTCGACTGACGAGACCAGCGCGCCGGTATCAATGCCATCGGCAGAGCCCACGAGTTCCTGGAGCAGCCCCAACGGCATGGACGGGCCGCTGTAGGCGCCGCCGGTCGCGGCTTGGAACAAGGCGATGGAGCGTCCGTAGTCGCCCAGGCGCGAGGCGACGGCAGTGCTCATAACGCTCCTCCCACGCCACGGAGTTGCGCAGCGTTAGCGTCGTCCGCCGCACCGACGGCGGTGAACTGGGCTACGGCCGCCTGCGCGACGGACTCGGCGTGAGCGAAACGCAGGGCGCCGCGCTCGTGCACCGTCATGAAGGCAGCCTGAAGGCGCGCGGCATGCCCGGCGAAGGCCTTGCCGGCCGCGTGGGGTGGAAAGTGTGGGGTGAGCGCGGCGTGCTGCGTGTGGCTTGCGCGAACACCCTCAGCCACGGACTGGAGTGCGCGCGAGTCCTCACCCACATCAAGGAAGACATCAGTCATTGGGAACCTCCTGCGGTAGCGGTATGTCTTTCTGATCCACCCCTATTGGACTGTGACAGCGCCCGAAAGGTTCCCAGCCCGCCGTGATTGATGGTCAGCGCCGCACAGAGCATTCCAACGCACCCGAACGCGCGCCGCGATGGCCCGAAACGCCGAAAGCCGCCTCGCGCGGACGCGAGGCGGCATCGGAAAGCTGGGGCTTAAGCCGCGGCGACGACGGCGGCGAGACGGCCGGCGACCTTGCGGGCCTGCTCAGCATCGGCAGCCTCGACCATGACGCGGAAGAGCTCCTCGGTGCCCGAAGGGCGCAAGAGGACGCGGCCGGTGCCGTCGAGCTCAGACTCGGCCTCGACGATGGCGGACTGGACCTCAGAGTTGCTCATGATGGTCGTCTTATCGGCGACCGGTACGTTGATGAGGACCTGCGGCAGGACAGTCATGACAGAAGCGAGTTCCGCGAGGGACTTGCCGGTCTTCGCCATGCGGGCCATGATGTTGAGACCCGTGAGCGTGCCGTCGCCGGTGGTGGCATTGGCCGGGAGCACGACGTGGCCGGACTGCTCGCCGCCGAGCGAGAAGTCACCCTTACCGAGTTCCTCGAGGACGTAGCGATCGCCCACGTTGGCCTCGATCATCGTGATGCCCTGTTCCTTCATGGCCAGCTTGAGGCCCAGGTTAGACATGACCGTGGCGACGAGCGTGCTATCACGCAGGCGGCCTTCTTCCTTCATGCCTACGGCGAGCAGCGCCATAATCTGGTCGCCGTCCACGACATTGCCCTCAGCATCGACGGCGAGGCAGCGGTCAGCGTCACCGTCGTGGGCCAGGCCCAGGTCGGCACCATGCTCGCGGACAGCTTCCTGCGTCTTTTCGATGTGGGTGGAGCCGCAGTCCTCGTTGATATTGAAGGCATTCGGCTTGTTGTGGATGGCGATGACCTCGGCACCGGCGGCCTCGTAGGCACGCGGGGCAACCTTGGAGGCGGCACCATTGGCGGCGTCGACAACGACCTTGATGCCGGTGAGGTCCACCGTGACGGACTCCGCGAGGTGCTTCAAGTAGCGCTCACGGGCGTCAGGGGCTTCCGTGATGACGCGGCCGAGCTTCGTGCCCGTGGGCCCTTCCTCGGTGAGCGTGTCCATCTGGGCCTGAATCTGATCCTCAATAGAATCTGGGAGCTTGCGGCCGCCTGCGGAGAAGAACTTGATGCCGTTGTCCGGCATGGGGTTATGCGAGGCGGAAATCATGACGCCGAAGTCCGCGCCGTAATCATCGGTAAGAAAAGCGACGGCCGGGGTGGGCAGCACGCCCACGCGCAGCACGTCGACACCGCGGGAGGCGAGGCCCGAGGCGATGGCGGCGTCGAGCATCTCGCCGGAGACGCGCGGGTCGCGTCCGATGATGGCGAGCGGGCGGCGCTCGAAGGATTCGCGGTCGCCCGTGAACACCTCGGCGGCCGCCTGCCCCAGCTTCAAGGCCAGGATCGGTGTCAGCTTCTGGTTCGCGAGGCCGCGAACTCCGTCGGTACCAAAGAGTCGAGTCATGTGTTCAATTATGCACCGTAGGTGCAGCCTGCTCCACGTTAGGGCAGAGTCACCCCCTGCTCATGCCCCCTCGCACGCCGTGCGAGCCGGGTCCTGGATGAGCTGCTACAAGGTCGACCGGTCTACGCGGTCGTAGCTGGGCAGGAGGGATTCCATGAACCACGTACAGGCGTGGTGGCGCTCAAGCAGGATGCCTTCTTCCTACCCAGTAAGCTCACGCGCCGTATCCGGGATTGGCGCACCCTGGGAGCGCCGCAGCGAGAAGGCGCGCTCCCACGCCTCGCACATCTCCTGCGACGAGCACGGCGGCGGGAGGGGGAACGCCGTGGAAGGTAGGTTCCGTGAGCCGCGAGGGGTCGAGCACGTGCTCACCCCCGGCATTGCACAGCGTCCCGTCCGGAAAGAGGGCGATGTGTTGGCCTCCCGCGCCCACTCCGCAAGGCTGCCGATGCCCCCATCGCGCGCCAGGTCCGCGTCCTGTAAAGGGGACCTCCTCGCGCACGGTGGAATAGGCGTTGAGAATGAGCTCCCTGCCTGTCATGCTACCCAGCGGCCCGTGGGGCGAGCTGGAAAACGGCGAAAGCCGCCGCTTCCACGCGGGAAGCAGCGGCAGACACGCAGTAAGAGCGAAGATTAACGCTTGGAGTACTGCGGGGCACGACGTGCCTTGTGCAGACCAGCCTTCTTGCGCTCCACGGCACGAGCGTCACGAGTGAGCAGGCCGGCCTTCTTCAGGGCAGCGCGGTCACCCGGGTTGTAGACGTTGAGTGCGCGGGCGATGGCCAGACGCAGTGCGCCAGCCTGGCCGGTCGGGCCGCCACCGTTGACGGTGACCTTGATGTCGAACTGACCCTCACGCTCAAGCAGCGTCAGCGGAAGGAGGATGTCCTGCTGGTGCAGCTTGTTCGGGAAGTAGTTGTCGAAGGGACGACCGTTGACGACGATCTCGCCAGAGCCAGCGACCATGCGGACGCGGGCGACGGCGCGCTTACGACGACCGACGGTCTGGATCGGGCCCTCGTAGTACGCCGGGGCAGCAGCCTCGGTCTCCTCAGCGGCCGGTGCGAGCTGGTCACCGATGGTGTTGGTGAACTCCTCGGTTGCGGCGGTAGCTGCAGCGATGTCAGCAGCGTCGGCTACGTTGTTGTCGATGTTCTGCTCGGTCATTACTGTGCCACCTGCTTAAACTCGAAGGTCTCCGGCTTCTGACCGGCGTACGGGTGCTCCTCGCCTGCGAAGACGTGGAGCTTCTTGACGGCGGCGTCATTGAGCTTGTTGTGCGGCATCATGCCACGCACAGCTTCTTCGATGACGCGGACCGGGTTGGTGTCCAGGGACTGGCCCAGGGTCATGGTCTTCAGACCACCCGGGTAGCCAGAGTGGCGGTAACGCATCTCGCGCTCACGCTTGTTGGAGGACACGTGGACCTTGTCGGCGTTGATGATGACGATGTGGTCGCCGCAATCAACGTTGGGTGCGTACTGCGGCTTGTGCTTGCCACGCAGCATATCTGCCGCGGTGGAAGCAAGCTTGCCCAGCACCACATCGGTAGCGTCGATGACGTACCACTGGCGGGTGATGTCACCGCTCTTCGGGTGGAAAGTAGACAAGATGACTCCTTTAAAAGTCTCTTAAGTAGGCTGCCGGCCATCGCTGTGAACCTTGACTTCCCCACTGCAGCGGCCGGTGGAGACCTGTAGGAGGAAGCTCGCGCAGCACATCACAGCGCGCGCGAAGAACACACAGGATAAAAATTCTAACCCGACCAGCGGCTAAAACCCAAAACGCCGTATTCCCCGCTTCGCCATCCGGCACGGAGGGCCCCTCCCCAGGTAAGCCCGCCGCCCGCGCGCGGCCGCCCCAGCGGCCGCAGGAAAGCGAAAGAATACAGCGTAATTTTCAGGTTTGTTCAGGCAGTAGCCGATTGTTTCAGCCCGGTCCGTGCGAACGTGCGTCTCGTATCCAAGGCAGCGTCCCCATCACGCATGCCCTCGTTTGTCCATTCCCTCTAACGGTGCACCGAGAACGCTTCGCCTGCACGGGCCGCGACCTATCCCCAGCTCGCCGCTGCTCGACGGTTGACGTCGGACATACGGTCGTTGCTGTCGGCCACCGTGGTGGAGATGGTGGCGAGCACGGTGTTGAGTTCTGCGGCGGCGCGGTCCCACTTGTCCTGGGCGGCTGCATACGCCGCAGCGGAGTCGCCCTCCCACGTGGACGTCATGGGAGCGATGACAGACTTGAGGTCATCGAGCAGCGAGTTGATGTGCTGAGAGGTCGACTGGATATCGGCAGCGGCACCGGAGATGGCGCCGAATTCGTACTTAATGGCAGACATGAGTTTCCTTCTGTGAGATAAAGAGTGACTGTTCTATGTGGCGCCCGCGCGTAAATGACGCGGCGTGCGCTGCGCGGCAGCTGATGCGCCGTGGCTACAGCGCCAGGCCCGCGCCGCCCACGGCGCTAAACGCCTGTGCGTTCTCGTCTTCAGTGGTGTCGAAGTGGCGGGCATTCGTGCGGATATTGTCGCTGATGGCGGTGAGCGCCTCGCGCAGCTGCTGGGCTGCCGTGTTGTAGCGCTGCATGAGGTTGTCAAAGGAGACCTGCGCACGGCCGTCCCAGCTGGAACGCACGGAGTCCACAACGCCCTGGAGGCGGGTGAGCTCACCCTGGACCTCGGAGTTGGTGGAGTCCACGCGGCCGGCAGTGGCGACCATTACGTCGGCTTCAGTCCTAAAGAGCTGAGTCATGATTGTCCTTTCGAGACATGGAGTAGAAGTAGCGGGCTTGGCCCAGGGCAACACGCCGCCGGACCAGATGAGCGCTCCCCCGGCGTTTCTGTCCCCCGGGGTGCTTTCTCGTGAGTATTGGACTGGCTTTCCGCGCAAAAGGTTCCCTGCCGCGCACAACTTTTCCCGCGCGCCCACAGGGTCCTGTGCTCAGGGCAGTTTCTCTAAAGACTCCGTCGCAATCCGGCACGCCGCCTTGTGCGCGACCGTCGGTGTCTCCTTGCTGTGGCACCCAACGGAGAGCTGATGGTCGCCGTCGATCCACGTCGTCCACGCCACGATGGACCCGTCGCCGGGGTCTTCGACATACGCCACGCGGCCGTTCGTCTCCGTAAGCTGCGAAAGCTCCTTCTCAGCCTCGACCTGTGCGCGGACCTCATCGAGGATGGCCTGCCCCGGAACGGAATAGAGCGGATCCGCGGCAATGAGCACGCGCAGGTGCGGATCACGGCCGCTGAGCGTGACCAGCCCTGCATCCTCGGTCCACCCGAAGCCACGCGGCAAGGTAAGGCGCATGCCGGCTACTTCCACCGGCGCCCCGGCATCCGCTGAAACGGCGCTGCTCGTGGGCGTGAGCATGCGTGCGCTTTCCGGGACAGAAGGCTGCGGCGACACGACTGAGAGTGACGCTGGGGTTGACGCAGGGGTTGACGCAGGGACCGCTTTCGGCGCCGCATCCGAATCGACCCGCAACATTCCCCACAAAGCACCGCCGCCCAGCACGAGGGCAACGGCGCACACGCCGAGGTGGAGGGGTTCTATCCCGAGTGCACGCAGACCACTCCGCGCAGTTTTCTTTGTATCGCTCTTTCGCCGACGGCCACGTACAGAACGCGGAGGTTCCTGCGCCGCGCCCGCATCAGGCGCCGGCGGGGTGGTCCGTGGTCGAGAGGGCGTCGCGACCGACGGCTTCGGAGTGTCCTCAATAATGCGCACCCCCTCCAGGCGAATATGCCGAGTGATGATCTCCACGGCCTCGCGCCCCACGGCTGAGGCCGAGGGGTCGGCGCACACCATGACCTCGACGGAAGGCCAGGCGGGGCCCACGAGCTTGGCGGCCTGTTCGACCACACCGGCCAAAGCCCAGCCTTCCACGACGCCAGTGCCGGGGAGGTCATAGCGGAAAATGGATTCATGCGCTTCGTAGATGGTGGCGGTATCGAGCACCGTGAGAGTGAGATCAGCCATGTCAGGCTCCTTCCTCAGGGGCGGTAGCAAGCGCTACCTGGATAAGGCCGTGGTCTTCATTGCGCACCACCCACTGGCCGCGGCCGGCAGGCTGGGGCCGCGGTTTGATGCCAAAGATGGGGCCTTCATCCTTGTCCGCGTCGAGTACCAGCGCGCAGGGCAGCTGGTCGCGCAGTGCTGCCAGGAATCCGCCATAGAGCGCACGGCCGATGCCGCCGGACTTGCGTGCGGCCACGACGTGCAGGCCGATGTCTTGGGCGTGCGGCAACAACTCCACGAGAGGCCGCAGTGCGACGTCGGAAACCAAGTCAAGATCGTCGATGACCACGTAAATATCTGGCCCTTCCCACCAGTCGCGGCGCGCGAGCTGGGAGGCGGTGACCTCCGACCCCGGCAGACGTTCGCGTAGCGTTGTCGCCGTCGCGCGCAGCGCTTCCTCGGTGGCGAGTGACTGCGCGGAATAGGCCGCGAGCAACGACTCCTCGACGGCGCCGAGGTGTGCGCGCCGATGGTCGATGAGCACAATACGCGCAGCGTCGCGGCCCCGCGCGGCGATTCCCGCAATGACAGTGCGCAGCAGCTGGGACTTGCCCGAACCCGGCGCGCCCACGCACACCAGGTGGCCTGTCGCCGCATCGTCCCAGGCCATCGGTTCCAGGCGGGGCCCGCCGATGCCCACCGGAATCCCCACTGCATTTCCTGCCGCGTCGCAGGTGAGGTCGGCAAGCAGAATCTCCTCCGGCAGAAGTCGCACACGCGGCGCCGGCTCCACTGCGGCCCACACGTCTGCGATATGCGCCAGGTCTTGGTTGCTGCTGCGGGCGATGAGCATGGGCTCGCCGTCCTGGGTGAGCCCGCGTCCGGGCGCGACGGGCAATGCCGCCTGCGCCTTGCGGTCGATGAGCGAATCCATGGGCTCGCCCAAACGCAGCTCGAGGCGGTGCGCGATGAGGTCGCGCACGGCCGGGCGCATGGTCGTCCAGCGCGGAGTGGAAACGACGAGGTGCACCCCCGCAGAGGGCCCGTCCGCGGCGAGTTGAGTGAGCCGCTCGCCGACGTCTTCAAAGTCCGCACCTGCAGTTCCCACGTGGTGCCAGCCGTCGACGAGGAGAAAGACGTCGCCCGAGCGAGTCGCGGTCGCGTCAGCCGCGGCGTCCGCCACCAGCTGTGTCACCTCGTCGACGATCCGGCGGAGCTTCTCCGGCTCGTGCTTCGTCGCCACGCCGGAGACGTGCGGCAGGCGCTCGAGCGTCGCGAGCTGCCCGCCGCCGCAGTCGATGACGTAGAAGCGCACCGCAGACGGTGACCGGCCCGCGGCCAACGCGGCGACCACGGTGCGCAGCATCGTCGACTTCCCCGACTGCGGGCCACCGCACACGGCGAGGTGCCCGCCCGCCGCAGCCAAGTCCACCACGAGCGGATCTTGACGCTGGTGGTACGGCCGGTCCACGATGCCCAGCGCCACGGCCAGGCCCGCCCCAGAACCGGGTTCGGCTCCCGCGACAACCTCCGGCAGCTCGATGACAGGCGGCAACGGCGGCAACCAGATGCGGTGCGCCGCCTGGCCCCGCGCGGTGGCCTCGGCACGCGCCACGTCGACGACGGCATCGAGCAAAGTCGTCGAGTGGTCGAGCTGCGTCTCTTCCTCCGCCGCATGCGGAGAGGCCTCACCTGTCGCGTCCCAGCTATGGAAGAGCGTCACCCTGCCGCGCACTGGCCCGTCCGCCGCGGCGAGGACTCGGCGCGCAAGCGGACCCGAGACATACGCGGCCTGCATGCGCGCGGGTTCCTCCGCGCCCGTCTTGAGGTAGCCCGCGCCCGGCTTAGTGGGCAGCGCATAGGCGTCCGTAATGCCCAGCACCTGGCGCGACTCAGCTGCGGAGAAAGTCTTGAGACCCACGCGGTACGACAGGTGCGAATCGAGCCCGCGCAACCGGCCTTCCTCCAGCCGTTGCGAGGCGAGCAGCAGGTGGACGTGGAGCGAACGGCCCAGACGGCCCACCGCCACGAAAAGGTCCGCGAAGTCCGGATGTTGCCCAAGCAGCTCCGAGAACTCGTCGACGATGATGACGAGCGCAGGCAGCGGCCCGTACCGGGCGACGGCATCCTCAGAGGCGTTGAAGTCGCCCACGTTCGCAAAGTTGCCCGCCGCGCGCAACAGTTCCTGGCGGCGGTTGAGCTCGCCTGAAATCGCGTCAAACATGCGGTCAACGAGGATGGATTCCTCCTCCAGGTTGGTAATCACCGCCGCCGTGTGCGGCAAGGTATCACAGCCCAAGAACGTCGCGCCGCCCTTGAAATCGACGAGCACGAGGTTGAGCTCGTCCGGGCTATGCGTCGCCGCGAGAGCCGTGACGAACGTGCGCAGGAGCTCGGACTTTCCACTACCCGTCGCGCCGATGCACAGACCGTGCGGGCCCGCGCCCCCATGCGCGGCCTCCTTGATGTCGAGGTATACCGGCACCCCGTCCGTGTCCACGCCCAAGGGCACATTGAGTCTTTCTCGTCCCGCACGCCCCGGCCACAAACGCGCGGCAAGCTCGCCGATGTCCCGGTGCCCCAGCAACCGCAGCAAGTCCCCGTCCGTGACGCGTGCGGTGGACACCGCACCCTCGGGGCGCCGGCACGGCGCCAGCTGACGGGCGAGGTGCAAGGCAGCGGCCTCCGGGGCGGCATCGGCAAGCCCGAGCTCCTCATCGCCGGCCTCAGTAACAACGCGCAAGGCCCCGGTCACATCCGTGACGAGGAAGAGTCCCTCCTGCTCCGCGCGCAAGCCCAACGCCGTGGACGGGCGGGCGCCCACGTCGATGATGGTCGTGAGCGTCTCGTCGTGGAAGAAGTCCTCCAGGCCCGTTGTCGTCACCGAGTCGACGAGCAGCACGTGATATCGCGCCGCCCGGGGCTCGCGCGTGTGGGGCAGCCACTTGAGCCACTCCCAGCCCTCCCCCAGCGCCGAGATGCCCACCGTCTCCGGGCCGTGCGCTGCGGCGAGTTCCATGACCATCGCTCGAGCAAGCTCCCGTGCCTTTGGACCGCCGATACCCAGGAAGCGAAACGCACGCAGCTGAATGACGATGGGCATTCCCGGCAGCTGCCCCGCGGAATGGACGAGCTGGCGCAGGCTTACCGTGCACACTGGATCGACGTCCTCGGGCGCGTCGATATCAGGGAAGGTAATCGGCGTGCACAGTGCCACCGCACCCTCGCCCACGCGCACCGCGAGCGCATCGTCATCCTGCGCGTCGCGCTCCCACAGGCGGTTGGAGCCCACCCACGCGACCAGCTGGTCATGCCGCGGATGGTGGTGGACCGCATGCGCGCGTTGGGCAGCGGCATGCTCCTCCGCCTTGCCGCGCAACGCCTTGAGGTGCCGCAGGTAGGTCCGGCGCCGCTCGTTCGGATCATCGGCGGAGCCCTGCGGCGCAAACATCGTCGCGACGGAGGCAAGCATCATGAGCGGGAACATGAGCATCATCGGGTTGAGCTCGCGCCCGCCACCGCCGAGCACCATGAGCGCGACCATGCCGAGCATGGCCACGATCATGACGACGGGCAACAACAGACGCACGAGCGGCACGGGCTTGGGCTTCGCGGCGTCCGGCACAGCCTCGGCCTGTAAAGAGCCGCTGGGCAGCGGCGGTGCCGGGTCGCGCGGCGCGCGCGGAATGGTGGTCACGGGCATGGAATAATCCCCCTCGTAGAACTGGTCCAGGTACTGGGGCCACCCCACAACCGGCATCCCCCAGCCGTAAGCCCCCTGCTCACGGCCCGTCCGCCGCCGTAGCGGTGGACATGCGCCTACAAGTAAGCCACAATGTGAGCCATTGGGCAAGGGGGACGCCCAGCCATCCCAGAACATTTCTGGGGTGCCACCACGAAAAATACCGGGGGAAAATTCCGCCATGATGACCGCTACGAGCGTGCGCGTCACCGTCCGCGCGCACGCCGGCCGCTTCCACAAACAAATCGACGTGTCATTGCCCGTCGAGGCCAGCCTCGACGAGGTCTTAGGCGAAGTCACCGATCTTCTCGGCGCGCCGCTGCTGTCCACGCCGTGGCGCGCCGTCACACCAGCCGGCCGCGCGCTCGATCACACCGTGCCGCTGCGCGAGACCCCGCTCTCCGATGGCGCACTCATTCTCCTGCGCCCGCACACGCCCACCGCCGCTCCCGTCATCCGGGACGCGGCGGAGGCCCTCGCCGCGGTCGGCACCGGCGCCCCGGCCCGCGCGCTCGCCGCGACGTGGTCCGTGCTCGGTCTTCTGCTCGCGGCCGCGCTCGGCACGGGCGCACTGCGCCTCGTCCTCCCGCTTCACCTCGCCGGGGGCACGTCCTGCGCAACGGCCGCAGCCTGTGCGCTCGTGCTCCACGCCTGGGCACCCGGGGCACGCGCGCTCGGCACCGCGAGCGTCGCCTTCGCAGCGGTCTCCGCGGGTCTCGCGGTGGGCACGCCCCGCTTGGGACTCCTCGCGGCCGCGCTCGCCGCGACGACGATGGTGGGTCTCCTCCACGTCCTGCACCGGGGTACCGCGTTGCTCGCCGGCGCTACGCTCACGGGCGCGCTGCTCGCCTGCGTCGCCGGGCTCGGCGGCCTGCTGCCCGGTCTGTCCGGTCCCCGCGCCGCCCTCTCGCTTGCCGATGCCCCCGGGCACGCCAGCGCCGCAGCCGCGCTTAGCCTCGCCACGTGCGTCGCCATCATCCTCGCCGGTCCCTCGCTCGCCACGCGCGCGGCGGGGTTGCGCGTACCCCAGCTCCCCACCGCCGGCGAGGAGCCCACCGAGGACGAGCTCGGGGATATCCTCGATCCTCTCGCTGACTCCCGTGCCCGGCGCGCCCGCGAGCTCTACGAGGGTGCTCTCCTCGCGTGTGCCCTCGCCTGCGTGCCCGCACTGGGATTCCTCGTGCGTGGCGTCGCAGCGGGTCTGCCCGGTGGCTGGGTCGCGGGACTCGCCGCGGCGATGAGCGGCGTCTTTCTTCTCCACGCCGCTCGTCACGCCTCGGCACGCGGGACGTGGCTACTCATGGTGGGGGCCGCCGGCGGAGTTATCGCCCTCTGCGCGCTTGCCGTTATCGCCGTGAGTGCCGGGTTTGCCACTGGCACGTGGGTCCTGCTCATCGCCGCCGTCCTCATTGCTGCAACAGCTGCGACGGCCTGCCTCTGGGCACCGCGCGTCGCGCGTCTCGAGCCGACCACGCTCGTGTGGTTCGAACGCGCCGAGGCTTTGGCTCTCACCGCCATCGTGCCGTTGGCGCTGCATATCGCCGGCGTCTTCGTCCTGATTCGCGGGCTGGGCTAGCCATGCGCCGCCTTGTTCTCGTCGCGGGCATTGCCGCAGCGTGTGCACTTGTCCCTCCTGCCTTGGCCCAAGAACCCGCGACTGCCTGCATGGTCCCGGTGCCCGGGGAGGGCTCGCCCGCGCCCACCGCGCAACAAGCCGACTACCGTGCCCGGCTCCACGCCTTGGCGACAGGTCGCGGCGTGCGCGTCGCCGTCATCGACACCGGCGTCGCACGCCATGATCAGCTCGCCCGCCTGGAGTCCGGGCCGGACCTCGTCGCGCCGGATTCCCCGGACCCGCATCTCGACTGCGACATGCACGGCACCGTCGTTGCCGGGGTCATCGCCGCCCGTGACACTGGAATCGCACCGTCGGCTACTATCCTCTCCATTCGCCAGTCGAGCGCCCATTATCGTTCGGACGCGCGCGACGCCGAGGCCCGCGGCGCCGGCGACCTCGAATCACTGGCGCGCGCCATCACCGCCGCCGTCGACGCAGACGCCGACGTCATTAACGTCTCCGTCGTCTCCTGCGTCGCTCCAGCCATCGCCGCCAAGCTCAACACGCGCCCGCTCGATGACGCCCTGCGCCTCGCCGAGGACTCCGGTGCCCTCATCGTTGCCGCCGCGGGCAACACCGGCGGCAGCGGCTCTGGCTGCTCGCCCGGCGACGTCGTCTACCCCGCCCACGGCCCCACGGTGCTCTCCGTCGCGGCCGTGGAGGAACCCCGTGACCACGCGGACTACTCCCTGCCCGGGCGCCTCGCGGCGCCAGGGACCGTGCCGTTGGGGCTGTCGCCCACCGGCGGATGGGCGCGCGGCGACGCAGCCTCTCCCCTGGCGCTTGCGGCCGACGAAGTGCAACCGCTCACCGGCACGTCCTTCGCCGCGCCCGTCATCGCAGGCACCGCGGCCCTTCTACGCGAGCGCTTCCCCGACGCCACCCCGGCGCAGCTGCGCGAACGCCTGCACGCAACGGCACATCCGGGCTCTGGGTTCGTCGATCCGCTCGCTGCCGTGAGCGCTACAACTTTCTCCCAGAGCCGCGTCGTGCGTCCTGCATTCGTGGCGCACCCCGCACAGCGAGACGCGGAGCCCGCGCGGCGTTTGGCGTGGCTAGCAGGGTCGCTCGCCTTCCTTGCTCTCGCCATCGCGTGTGCAGCGGCGTTACGCCCGCGACGAATTCGTGAGGAGGATTGCTTCAACGCCCGCCACGTAACATGAGTACTATCTCCGGTTTCTCACATCCAGAGTAGAAAAGGGTTGGAGAGACCTTGTGCCACTCAGCGCAACGCAATCAGCTCGGCGTACAGACTGTAACTATCCGCTACGAGGACACCTGGCGCAGGTCACCGTGAGCGGTAAGAATTATGAACGGTGGCAATACAACCCCACTAATACGCTGTAGCAAGGGTGGGTCTACCTTTTACAGAGTCGCTACTTGCTCGATTCTCCTTGAGAAACGGCACCTGTATCACCCGCGAGGGCAGCGACGCGGGATAGCTCCGAGCCTTCCGGCAACAGGCGCACAATGTCCCACGGCGCGCTGGCCGCGGCGTTCAAGCCGAGTGCCTCCCATTCGGCCTGCGAGGGGACGGTGTGGCGGGTGCCGGTCGCGGAAACAACGAGACGGCCGTGGCCCGTGTCCACGGCGACGCCGCCCGCGTCGAGACCACCGAAGTGCGTGGCGACGGCCTCACCGGCTAGCGGCACGAGGCCGCCGGTCGGCCACGCGAAGCCGACGCCATTGCCCGTCGCGCACAGCCAGCGGTCGTCGGCGGGCGCGATGCGCAGCGGACGCGTGGGCAGGTTAAGTGAAAGCTCCGCATCGGGCTGCGCGGCGACGTCATCCGCGGGGACGTCGCGCAGGCGCGCGCCGGACGCGACGAGGACTTCGGCTTGCGCGGCGGTGAGCGGTGCGACGCCGTCGTCCGTGTGCGCCCACAAGCCGTGGCCGGAATCCCAGACCTCCGGGAGGTCAGCGGGCAGCGCGAAGGCTGGCAGCTCCGAAACGGCATTGAGGAACTCCGGCGGCACCGCGCGGCGCGGGGCGTCCGGCTCGATGCCGACGACGCGGGCGATGGTTGTCGCAAGCTCGTCTTCATCTAGCGGGCGCCGGCCGTCCTCGGTGATGAGCCACGTGCGTCGTTCCGCCACGACGAGGGCAGCGTCCTCGGGGCCGAGGAGACGCACGGGGCGCTGGGCGTGAACGATGGTGCGGCCGGTCGGCTCGCCGGCGGCGTCAATGGAGGTCACGAAGGCGACGGTGTCCTCGGGCGTAGGCTCCTGGCACAGCGCCCAGGGGGTGCTGGAGGGTGAAGAATTGAGGAAGCCGGGGGCATCGGCAAGCCCGGCGGGCACACCGAGCGATGCTGCGGCGAGGATATCGGGACCGATGGGGGCGGCATCGGCAGGCGCACCGGGGAGTAGACGGGCCGAGACGAGGTTGGGGACGGGGTGGAAGGTGCCGTCGATATTAGCGAGGACCTGGCCCTGCGCAGTGCGGACGATGGGTTGCGCACCCGGATCCGGGTTGGGCTGGAGCCAGGCGATGAGGCCAGCACCCGCGGCGATAAGGACTGACAGGCCCACGGAGATCCAGGCGGCGCGGCTGCGGCGCGCGAGGGGATCGTGAATCATGCGAATATCGCCGAGGACGAGGCCGTGCTCAAGCCGTCGTTGCAGGAAACGGTGACCAGAAATTTGGGCTTTGGTGGTCGGTCGCAGACGCGCCATGGTGAACTCCCCCGAGTAGCAATGCGATGTGCGCTCATCCTAACCCGGAGCGCGCTGGCCCGCTACTCGAGCGAGCGGCGATTGCGGGCCGTCTCGGCGCGGGCGGCGAGATCCTCCGACGCCGGGTAATCGACGCCGGTGAGTGACAGGCCTTTGGCAGGCGCGACCGGGCATGTGTCCGAGCGTTGCGTCTCGCCGAGGAGCGCCGCAGCGAAATCGACGTCGCGGCGGCCCTCCCCCACCGCCAGGCAACAGCCGACGAGGGAACGGACCATATTCCAGCAGAAAGCGTCTGCGGTGAGGTGGGCCTCATAGAGCTCCGGCTCGTGCGGCGTTGAGACATCGTGCCAGGTGAAGGACTGCAGATCGCGGATCGTCGTCGCGTGCGGCTTGGGCCGGCAGAAGGCCGCGAAGTCGTGGAGGCCGACGAGCACAGTGGCGGCTTCTTGCATGGCGTCGATGTCCACGGCGTGGGGCCACATGGCCGTGTCGCGCGCGCGGGTGGGCAGCGAGCCCGCGGGGAACGTGGTGACGCGGTAGACGTAGCGACGGGCGAGAGCGGAGAAGCGCGCATCGAAACCCTCAGGTGCGAACGTCACGTCGTGGACGCGGATATCGTCGGGCAGGAGTTTGGTCAGGCGCCGCACGAGGGTGGACGGATCGCCGTGGATGCTGCGCGACTCGAGCAGTGCGCGGGGCACGTCCGCGTGGGCGACCTGATGCGCGGAATGCACGCCAGCGTCGGTGCGGCCGGCGACGGTGAGCTCGATCTCGGTCTGCGCGATGAGCGAGAGTTTCTCAGCGAGGACGCCTTCGACGGTGCGCAGCCCGCCTTTCTGCTTGGCCCAACCGTGGAAGTCCGTGCCGTCATAGGCGAGGTCGAAACGCAGGCGGACGGTATCAGGCGAGGGGGCAGTCATACTCCGGGATACTACCAATTCGGTGTGGCTGTACCGCGGCTGAGTAGGCATTCTGTGTTGCGGCTGACAATTGCGGGCAGATTCCTATACTATTGCCAGCAAAAGTATGTCATACTATGTGCCATGCCTCACGTGAGCACGCTCACGGGGCGTACGACCGACAATATTTCCCAATCGAAAGGAAACACGATGACGAAGTTCAAGAAGTTTGGTGCCTCTGTGTCCGCCATCGCGCTTGCCGGCGCACTCACCGTTGCCGCACCGAACGCTGTGGCCGCAGACAACGGCGACCAGACCGGCTCCTCCGCGTCCGGTAAGCAGGACGGTTCTTCGAACGCAGACGGCAAGGAAGGCAACGGCTCCAGCGACGAAGAGCTGGCCAAGAAGTTCCCGACCCTGAGCTCCAAGGACGGTGAGAAGCCGGAATCCTCCTCCACTGAGGAGCAGGCTCTGCTCGGTGTGGGCATCACCGCCGGCATCCTGGCTCTGGGCGCCGCTCTTTGGCCGCAGATCCAGCAGTTCCTGCCGAAGATGTAATTCTTCACCGGAGGTTCCAGCTGCGCGCGACGACATCTCCGCAGACGACAAAGACCGCAACCCTTATGCAGGGTTGCGGTCTTTGCGTATGCGGGCTTTAGGCCCCGGGGAGATTAGTTCTCCTCGGTAGCCTCGGCCTCGGTGGCCTCCTCAGCCTCAGCGGCCTTGGAAGCAGCAGCGCGGGTTGCGCGGGTGGCCTCGGAGGAAACGGTCTCCTCCAGCACCAGGGCAATCTGGGACATCGGGGCGTTGTCGCCACGACGGTTGTCCAGCTTGATGGTGCGGGTGTAGCCGCCCTCGCGGTTTGCGAACTGCGGTGCGAGATCATCGAAGAGGTGAGCAACAACATCCTTGTGCGGGATGAGCTTGAGAACCTCGCGACGGTCGGCAATGGAGCCGCCCTTCGCCTTGGTAATGATCTTCTCGACGTACGGGCGAAGCATCTTCGCCTTGGCATCGGTGGTCTTGATCGCGCCGTGCTCGATGAGGCTGGCTGCCAGGTTGCTCAATAGGTGAGCCTGCTGCGCAGCGGAGCCGCCGAGACGGGCGCCCTTCTTCGGGGTAGGCATTGTGTACTCCTCGTGTGCTTTTTAAGTGTTAAGCGCGTTTAGTGACTATTTACTCGGATTCGCCCGCGGACGGATCCTTGAAGTCACCGGTTTCTGCGTCATAACCCTCAAGCTGGGTCGGGTCAAAGTCCTCAGGGGTGTCCTTGAGGGCAAGGCCCAAGCTGTTCAGCTTGATCTTCACCTCGTTGATCGACTTCTGACCGAAGTTGCGGATATCCAGCAGGTCCGACTCGGTGCACTCAGCGAGCTCACCGACGGTGTGGATTTCCTGGCGCTTCAGGCAGTTGTAGGAGCGAACAGAGAAGTTCAGGTCCTCAATCGGCATGGAGTAAGCAGCGATGTACTCGGTCTCCTGCGGGGAGGGGCCGATCTCGATGCCCTCGGCAGCCGTGTTGAGCTCGCGCGCCAGACCGAAGAGCTCGACCAGGGTGCCGCCGGCCGAAGCCAGAGCGTCACGTGCGGTGATCGAGTTCTTGGTCTCGACGTCGATGATGAGCTTGTCAAAGTCGGTGCGCTGCTCGACACGAGTAGCTTCGACCTTGTACGAGACCTTGAGGACCGGCGAGTAAATCTGGTCGACCGGAATGCGGCCGATCTCACCGGACGTCGGGGCAGCCGGGACGTAGCCGCGACCGCGCTCGACAACGAGCTCCATCTCCAGTCGAGCGGTGTCGTTGAGGGTGGCGATGTGCAGATCCGGGTTGTGGATCTCCACGCCTGCCGGCGGCTGAATGTCGCCTGCAGTGACCTCGCCGGCACCTTCTTTGCTCAAGTACATCACGACCGGCTCATCAGAGTCGGAGGAGAGCACGAGGCCCTTGATGTTGAGGATGATCTCGGCAACGTCTTCCTTGACACCGGAGATCGTGGTGAACTCGTGGAGCACACCGTCAATCTTGATCGAGGTCACTGCCGCGCCCGGGATGGACGACAGCAGCGTACGACGCAGCGAGTTGCCGAGGGTGTAACCGAAACCCGGCTCGAGCGGTTCGATGGTGAACTTGGAACGAGCCGAGTCGATAACTTCCTCGGTGAGCTGAGGACGCTGGGAAATGAGCATGGAACTTCTCCTTGTCGACGCCCGCTATTTGACGTCGGTAGAGGGTGAATATGTGGGTTAGACGAAGGGTTACTTCGAGTAAAGCTCGACGATGAGCTGCTCCTGCAGCGGGATGTCGATCTGAGCGCGCTCGGGCAGCTGGTGCACGAGGATGCGCAGGGTGTCGGGAACGACCTGCAGCCATGCCGGAACGACGGCATCAACAAGGCGATCCTGAGCGTCTTCGAACCATTCCATCTTCTTGGAGCGATCACGGACATCGATGATGTCGTACTGGGTGACCTGGAAGGACGGAACGTTGATCTTCTTGCCGTTCACGGTGAAGTGACCGTGGGAGACAAGCTGGCGAGCCTGGCGACGGGTGTTGGCCAGACCTGCACGGTAGACCACGTTGTCGAGACGAGACTCGAGCAGGATGACCAGGTTGTCACCGGTCTTGCCCGGACGACGGTTGGCCTCTGCGTAGTAGCGACGGAACTGACGCTCCAGCACACCGTAGGTGTACTTTGCCTTCTGCTTCTCCTGGAGCTGCAGCAGGTACTCAGATTCCTTGATGCGGTTGCGGCCTGCCTGTCCCGGGGGGTACGGGCGGCGCTCAAACGCCATATCTCCGCCGACGAGGTCGACGCGCAGACGGCGGGACTTACGAGTTGCTGGGCCGGTATAACGAGCCATGAGTTTTTACCTCTATCCTTTCTGTCTGCTTAGACCTTGCGGCGCTTGGTCGGACGGCAGCCGTTGTGCGGCTGGGGGGTGGCATCCGTGATCGAGGAAACCTCGAGGCCTGCAGCCTGCAGGGAACGGATGGCGGTCTCGCGGCCGGAGCCCGGACCCTTGACGAAAACGTCAACCTTCTTCATGCCGTGGTCCATGGCCTTGCGGGCAGCGGACTCAGCAGCCATCTGAGCTGCGAACGGCGTGGACTTACGGGAGCCCTTGAAGCCGACGTGGCCGGAGGACGCCCAGGAGATGACAGCACCGGACGGGTCCGTGATGGACACGATGGTGTTGTTGAAGGTGGACTTGATGTATGCGTGGCCCTGGGCCACATTCTTCTTTACGACGCGACGGCCAGTACGACGCGCGCCGGAACGAGTCTTCGGAGGCATGTATTACTTCTTCTTTCCTGCGATCGTCTTCTTCGGGCCCTTGCGGGTACGAGCGTTGGTCTTGGTGCGCTGACCGCGGACCGGGAGGCCACGACGGTGGCGAATGCCCTGGTAGCAACCAATTTCAATCTTGCGACGGATGTCAGCCTGAACCTGGCGGCGGAGGTCACCCTCGACCTTCCAGGTAGCTTCGATGACGTCACGCAGAGCGGCAACCTGATCATCGGTCAGGTTGTCGGTACGCAGGTCCGGAGAGATACCAGTCTTCTCCAGCAGCTCGGCGGCGCGAGCCGGACCGATGCCGTAAATGTAGGTCAGTGCGATCTCCATACGCTTGTTACGCGGGAGGTCAACACCAGCGAGACGTGCCATGTGGCGTGTCCTTTCGGGTTGTTACGGTGGTTTTCTCCCTATCCGTCCCACACACCGTTCACGCTTCGCCCGGACCGTGCCGGAAACTGTGGGTAAACGCTACTGTGCGGGCTCTGGCCACCGCGGCCTGAGGTGCACGGACGACCAACGCGCGAGCTCACGCTCGCGCGCAGTGATGGTCGCCTTGGGTAAGGAGGCTTAATTTCTGTGTTTACTTGTAGCGGTAGACAATGCGTCCGCGGGTCAGGTCATAAGGGGACAGCTCCACGACCACGCGATCCTCAGGAAGGATGCGGATGTAGTGCTGACGCATCTTGCCCGAGATGTGAGCAAGAACCTTGTGTCCGTTGTCGAGCTCGACACGGAACATTGCATTCGGCAGGGGTTCGATGATTCGACCCTCGACCTCGATTGCGCCTTCCTTAGCCATAACCTCTACTTTTCTAGGCCCGGACAAGTACGCCGTGGCCTGCATGTTTGTATCTACTGCGGTGGTGCATCAACCCGCGTGCAAGCACGCGCGCATACACCAACGTTCAATAATACGCATGAACGACACGAAAACCAAATAAACGCCCAGCGCACGAGGCGCTAGGCGTTCGCAGCTCACGCCGCGGAGTGACAAAGACTAGAAGATGAAGACCTTGTCGCCAACCTGCAGGTCGTTCCAGTACGCCACGGCGTCCTGGTGCTGCAGGTGGATGCAGCCGTGGGAATCATACGCCGGGGAGCCTTCGTGGAAGGCGTGGCCAGTGTTGGTGAAGTAGATCGCGTACGGCATCGGCGCGTTGCCGAACTCGCGGGAGACTTCGTCCTTGACCTTGTACTGGACATTGAAGGCGCCGCGCGGCGTGGCGAGCCCCGGGGTGCGGGCGCCGGAGGAAATCCACTCGGCAACATGGGTGACGTTGCCGTTGTCGTCCTGCAGCCAGGAACGGTTGCGATCGATATCGACGCATGCGTCAGCGTCACGCGGGCAGGGGCCGCGGTCGAACTCGTTGCGTTTGCGCTGCTCCTCGGCAATGCGGGCGGCTTCCTGAGCGGCGGCCTGCTCGCGCGCAACCTGTGCGGCGTGCTCGCGCTCGAGGCGCTCCTGCTCTGCGCGAATCTCCGCGTTCTTGCGGGCGACAAGACCCGGGAAGACGGCGTTGACCGTGTTATCGACGGCCTGCTCGAGGACCGGAATAACCTGCGGATTGTTGATGGTCTTGATCTGCTTGATGAGATCGTTGCGCTGCGCCCATGCCTGTTCTTCGCTCAGGCCCAGGAACTTGCCAATCTGAATCTGCGAGGACATCTGCTCCACGGACGGAGCGGAAGGAAGAGTCTGAGCGCCGGCGACGGGGGTCGCCAGGAGGGATAGGGAGACGGCCACGGCCGCGAGCGGCGCGGCGACCTTCGTCAGGTTGTTTTTCGACATGCTGGCAGTATAGACCGAAACCTAGCCGTGACATAGCCGAGGACTTAGTTTTCGCTCGGACTTTTTAAGACCGGCTGCTTGAAGCCCAGTTCATAGCTGAAGTCGGCGCGACTGACCTCAATAGCGCGGGGTAAGGATACGGGGGCCCTCCGCCGTCGCTGCAACGGTGTGCTCCCAGTGCGACGCCCATGAGCCGTCGAGGGTGACCACGGTCCAGTCGTCGTCCAGCACTTCGTTGTCCTCCGTGCCCAGCGTGAGCATGGGCTCAATGGCTAGGACGGAGCCCTCCATAATGAACGGGCCGCGACCGCCACGCCCCTCGTTCGCGAGATACGGGTCCTCGTGCATTTCACGGCCAATGCCGTGTCCGCCGTAGCCATCCACGATAAACAGCTCGGTCTCGAACTTCAGCTCAGCAGCATACGTTGCCTGCTCCAGCGCGTGCGAGACGTCCGTGAGCCGGTTGCCCGGCACCATGGCCTTGAGTCCTTCCATGAGCACCCATTCCGTCGCCCTATTCAGGGCGTCGGCGCGGGGGCCAAGCTTTCCGATGCCGAATGTCCAGGCGCTGTCTCCTACCCACCCGTCCAACGTGGCCCCG
This sequence comes from Corynebacterium sp. DNF00584, assembly GCF_001552965.1. Classification (NCBI taxonomy): domain Bacteria; kingdom Bacillati; phylum Actinomycetota; class Actinomycetes; order Mycobacteriales; family Corynebacteriaceae; genus Corynebacterium; species Corynebacterium sp. DNF00584. The sequence continues at coordinate 49,116 of NZ_KQ959731.1, forward strand.
CAATCAATCGAGATGAGATCGCCGTCTTCGAGCACCACGTCGGCCGAGGGGATGCCGTGGACGACAACATCGTTGACGGAGGCACAGATGGACCCGGGGAATCCGCCGTAGCCCTTGAACGTCGGGATAGCGCCGGCGTCGCGAATGGTGGCTTCGGCAAGCTCATCGAGCTCCAGCGTCGACATACCAGCCTTCGCGGCGGCCCTGACCGCTTGGAGAGTGCGGCCGACGATCTCTCCGGCTGCCTGCATGGCATCCAGCTCGCCCGGGGTGCGGGCGACCATCTTTTTGTGGCGACGTGCCATGATGTGGGGTCCTTTCTGGGAGGGGTGAAAACTGCGCAAGCGCCAGGGTATATCTCCCTGGCGCTTGACTGCTGCTTGGACGGCTTACTTGCCGATGGCAGCGAGGGTGCGAGCGTTGATGTCCTCAACGGTGCCCTCTGCCTTGACGGTGATGATCTGATCACCGTAGTGCTCGATGAGCGGGAAGGTCTGGTCGCGGTAGACGCCGAGACGGGTGCGGATGGTCTCCTCGTTGTCATCGGCGCGGCCGCGGGCGAGCATGCGCTCGACGACGACGTCCTCAGACACCTCGTAGTTGATAACGCCGTCGAGCTCGAGGCCCTTGTCGGCGAGCAGCTTGGTGAGGATCTCGGCCTGCTCCACGGTGCGCGGGAAGCCATCGAGGAGGAAGCCGCCCGCGGCGTCGTCCTGGTTAAGGCGATCCTCGACCATGCGGGCGGTGACGTCCGTGGGGACCAGCTTGCCGGCATCAATGTAGGACTTCGCCTCGACGCCCAGCGGGGTGCCCTCGCCAATGTTGGCGCGGAACAGGTCGCCGGTCGAGATGTGCGGGATATTCAGCTTCTCGCTGAGGATAGCTGCCTGGGTGCCCTTGCCAGCACCGGGAGGGCCGAGGAGTACGTAACGCATTACTTGAGAAGTCCTTCGTAGTTAGATTGCAGAAGCTGGGACTCGATCTGCTTGACGGTGGTCAGAGCAACCGAGACCATAATCAGGATAGCCGTACCACCGAACGCGGACATGCCGTTTGCGGAATTGTGGCCAACACCAAGGTCGAGCAGGATGTTCGGCAGGATGGCGATGATGGCCAGGTACAGCGAGCCGACGAACAGCAGGCGGTTCATGACAAAGCCAAGGTATTCCGCGGTGGGGCGGCCCGGGCGGATGCCCGGAATGAAGCCACCGTAGCGCTTCATGTTGTCTGCTTGCTCGTTCGGGTCGTACTGCACAGAAACGTAGAAGTACGAGAAGAAGATGGTAAGCACGAAGTACGCCACGATGTACTGCCAGGAGCTCGGCGCCTGCAGGTGCGCGATGACATTGCGCTGCCACCAGTTATCCGGCACCGTTGCGGAACCCGAGTTGACGATCTGCGTGATGAGCACCGGCATGTAAATGAGCGAGGACGCGAAGATGACCGGGATAACGCCGGCCTGGTTGACCTTGAGCGGCAAGTAAGTGGAGGAACCACCGTACTGGCGACGGCCGACCATACGCTTGGCGTACTGCACGGGAATGCGGCGCTGGCCCTGCTCGATGAAGGTGATGCCCACAACGAGAACGATGAGGCCGACGGCAATCATCGCGAAGACGAGGCCACCATTGTTCTGGAGGATGTTAATGCCATCGGTAGGCAGGCGGGTCGCGATACCCGCGAAGATGAGCAGCGACATACCGTTGCCAATGCCCTTCTCCGTGATGAGCTCGCCCATCCACATGACGAGCACGGCGCCCGAGGTCATGGTGATAACGAGCATGATGAGCGTAAAGATGTTGCGGTCCGCGGTAAGGACCTCAACGCCCTGGCCCAGCAGCTGCTGACGGTCAGCGAGCGCCACGATGCCGGAGGACTGCAGCAGCGCCAGAGCGACCGTGAGGTAACGCGTGTACTGCGTCATCTTCGCTTGTCCGGACTGGCCTTCCTTCTTGAGCTGCTCGAAGCGCGGAATAACCACGGTAAGCAGCTGCACAATAATCGACGCCGTAATGTACGGCATGATGCCGATGGCGAAGATGGACAGCTGCAATAGCGCACCGCCCGAGAAGAGGTTGATGACCGAGTACAGGTTGCCCTGCTCCTCAGTTAAGGTACGCAGTCGACCGGCGATCGACGCGTAGTCGACGCCCGGGGACGGAATCTGCGCGCCGACACGGTAGAGGATGATCATCACGAGAGTGAAGATGATCTTCTTACGCAGGTCGGCGTCCTTGAAGGCCTGGAAAATGGCGGACACTACTTTTATCCTCCTGCCCTCTCGGCAGTCGCGCCGCACGCTCATGGACGGCGCGGAGACCTGAGAGGGGGAACTCATCTACCCCAGCGGACCCTGCCCACGCCGCGCACCGCGCGACGATTCAGCGAATCCTTAGGGACGGTTGAAACTTATGACCTCACTACCCTACCAGCATCGCGCGCAACCGCCACAATAACCGCATATCTCACGGCGCCATGTCCACGGCGATCCCGTCGAATTCCCCCGCCACGATCAGGGTGCGCCACAATAGTGGCCCGCCGGTGCGATAGTCAAGACCGGCGCGAACGTGCCTGTGGAGAACTTTGTCGGTTGCACACTATAGTTGGCGATTTCGGGCAGTTT